>NZ_JAAORG010000002.1 GCF_017696055.1 Prochlorococcus marinus XMU1406 | reverse complement strand
TCTACATTATTAGATGCTGTGTAGGTGACAGAAGATTGAATTAAATCTGTTCCGGCAGAGGAACCTTCTGTTACTGTATCGCTGGTACTGTCTACAACATAAGTGTCATTGCCAGCTCCTCCGACTAAAGTATCATCTCCGCTGCTGCCATCAAGAGTGTTATTCCCAGAGTTTCCGGTAAGGGTATTATCTAAAGTATTACCTGTTCCATCAATATTCCCAGAACCAGTAAGAGTTAAATTCTCTACATTATTAGATGCTGTGTAGGTAACAGAAGATTGTATTAGATCAGTCCCTTCTGATGCAGATTCAGTAACGGTATCACTGATGCTATCAACGACATAAGTATCATCACCTGTGCCTCCGATTAAAGTATCGTTTCCAGTCCCACCATTTAAAGTATCATTTCCGGCTCCACCGGTAAGAGTGTCATTCCCAGCACCGCTTTGCAGGTTATTATTCTTGTCATTTCCAATTAAAGTATCGTTCCCATGCCCAGTAATACAATTTTCAATATAAGTATCAGCAGCGATATGGAGGTTTCCTGTTAATCCAGCTATGTCAGAGGTATAGAGCTTTGTGCTATCTTTATCTGTCGGACGTAAATCGACTTTATCATTAGAAGTCATCTCACTAAGATCTAAAGTATCAGTACCAGATCCATCAACTATGCAATATGAATTAGTCCGTATTTTGGAAGAAAAAGTGCTCCAAATTTCACTTGTTGAGGAACTTATATTTGTGTTAAAACCAAAAGTGGTATCCCCACTAAATGCATTAGATACGCCGTAACCAGAGTAATCACTATAAATATCATCAAGGGCTATCCAATCTACTGCGCTGGGCGTCATCAAATAAATTCCAGAGGCACTAATTGAGGTATTCTGAGTTTGACTAAAATATGACATCATAGTTGCTTGCCAAGAGTCATTTACATATTTCGCATCTGAAGAATATGATCCGGTTCCGTTGTAATTTCCTTGATGTCCTAAACCTAAAACATGACCTATCTCATGATGAATAGTTTGGAGATAATAACCTCCTTGGTAAACACTAGCCCAACCTGGTTGAATATTTATTCCCGCCCAAGAAATTTTTCCATTAGTTGATGTGGATACAGCCCAAGCACCAGTATAGTATTCATCTACAATGTCTATATCTGCAGTATTCCCTGACCAGTAATTTAATTCGTGAAAATCAATACCTAAGGTTTCTTCATATAACTTGAACGATTCCCTATAAAGGTCAGCTACTCCGTAATAAAGACGATCGTAATCATAAGAATTATATCCCAAATTGTATGTAATCTTGCCTGGATATGAGCCACTTCCTAATTTAGGATGATCTCCTGAGGTACTTAAATTCCATTCTCTTGTTGAAGATGAGTTTTCTGTCCAAAAACCAGATGTTAAATAGTTGGCCATTGTTTGAAAACTTGCTTCGCTCAATGAAGAGCTAGAAGTACTGCCTATATCTACTTCTTCTCTTAAAGAACAGCATCGACAATTTACCCCATGAATTAAATCTGGTAATTTATCCAAGTTGTATGTTTTGGATTCACCTAAACTTATTTTTTTTGACTTTGAAGAATATTTAATCAATCAAAAGATTTTAAACTCCTTACTAATGATTCTACCTAAAAAATTTGTTACTAGAAATTTTATTTACGGTCTGATTTTATTCCCCGTAAAGAATCAATTGCTTTCTCTATTGAATTAGTTAATAAAGTTATAACTGGTTTATCTCGGACAATAAGATTAACTGAAATACTTTGACCTGATTTTAATTCATATTTATTTCCATTTAATTCTATGTCTTGTTCATCCAATTTTACTAAAGCTGGAAAACGGGGTTGAGAATTTTGTTGGTCTACAGGTAATGCCTCTGCACCAACTGAATGCAACACGCCTTTTATTGAACCAAATTGCGTGTAGGGAAAAGCATCTACTCTAATTTCTGCGTTCATATTTGGTTTTACATAACCAATATCTTTGTTTGTGAGGAATATTTTAGCCTCTAAGTCACCCTCAGGTATTATTAATAAAATAGTTTCTCCACCGGTTACAAAATAATCAATATTTGATGGAATTAGATTAAAAACTGTACCGTTAATAGGCGATGATAATTTGGCTTTTATTAATTTAACCTCTAGTTCTTTAATTTTTGATTTTATAACAGAAATCTCAGACTCAATCTCCTCTAATAAACCTTTTTTCTCAAGATAATAGATCAAGGAAATTGCTCCTTTTTCTTTAATTTGATATAACTTTTCAACAATTTCTTTTTTGATTTTTCTTCTATTTTTTAGACTTATTAAGTTAGCTTTTAAACCTTCAATTTGCGCTTCAATTTCCCTAGTATCCAATTCAATTAGAGTTTGGCCTTTTTTAACTCTTTCGCCTTCTTTCACTTTAATTGATTGAATTATGCTGTTGAAGGGAGCTTTTATAGGCCGTTCCGCACCTTTCGCTTGCAGCTCGCCTCTGACGTTGACTACTTCATCTATTCGAGCGATAAAAGAAAAAATTACTCCAAATCCAACACTCCCAATTATTGCCCAAAGAAGTGCACTGCTCCAAAAAAGTGAAGATTGGTAGCGAATCTCTCCCACGCTAAATTCTTTTGAATTTTTCTCCGAGATAGGTGAATTATTTTTCTCGTTTTTGTTATTGTTCACTAAATATTTGCTTTTTGCTGTCGATAAATTGTTGCATAACGACCATTTGCATTCATTAATTCATAATGGCTTCCCTGCTCAACTATTGCACCTTGGTGTAAAACTATTATCTTATTTGCCATAGTTAAACTGCTAAGTCTATGGGTAATGAATAAAACTGTTTTCTCCTTAAAAAATTGTGCTAAATTACCAATTACTTTTTGCTCAGTATCGATGTCTAATGCACTCGTCGCTTCATCTAAAATTAGTAATTTTGGACTTTTAAGTACCACTCTGGCAATAGCTATTCTTTGACGTTGCCCACCGGAAAGATTTGCACCTCTCTCACCTACTGAACTGCTGTAACCTGCACTCATCTGTTGTATAAAATCATGCGCACATGCAATTTTTGCAGCCTCTTTTATTTCTTCAAAACTAGCATTAGGTCTTGATAAAGCAATATTTTCCTGAATTGAACCATCAAATAGTAAACAATCTTGTGGAACAATTCCTATTTGAGACCGTAATGAATAAAGGTCTATTTTTGAAATATCTTGTCCATCAATGTAAATTACTCCTTCAATAGGATCATAAAATCTTGTTAATAACTTCATCAAAGTACTTTTGCCAGATCCACTACTCCCTACTATCCCAACAAAGCTACCAGCGGGCATATCAAAATTAATATTTGAAAGTTGTAATGCTCCATGAGAACCAAACCGAAAATTTACATCTTTGTAGCTAAGACTGCCTTTGATGGGTGTTAATGGAGGTAGATTTTCTCCTGTAATTTCTATCTCTTCTTTTTGGTCAACAATGTCAGATAATCGTTCAAGTGAAATTATAGTTTCCTGGAAATTTTGCCATAAACTTGCAATTCTTAATAAAGGGCCAGTTACATAGCCAGAAAGAATCCTAAATGCTATTAATTGTCCTATGCTCATCTTTCCTTCCAACACAATTAAAGCGCCTGCCCAAATGACTACAAGTCCTGAGAGTTGTTGCAGAAATGTACTTGCTGCCCCTGCTGAAGTACTTGTAATAGTATTGCGAAATCCAGCTTGAATTTGACTCCCATAAAACTTTTCCCATCTCCATTCACTTTGTAATTCCATTCCTTGGCCCTTTAAAGTTTCCATACCTGTAAGGCTTTCAACTAAATGGCTATTTACGCGAGCACTTGATTCGGCCTTTTTTCTAAGTTGTTTTCTTATGATAGGGGAAACAATCAAGCTTAAAAGTATAAAAAATGGGACGACTCCTAAAGAAAAAAAAGTAAGTTTCACCGAATAAGTTAACATTACGACTATATAAATAACTGAAAAAATCGCATCAAGGATAACCGTCAAGGCTGTTCCAGTAAGAAAATTCCTAATCTTTTCTAATTCATTAATTCGACTGCTAACTTCACCTACGGGACGCTTTGAAAAATAGCTTAGAGGTAGTCTCAATAAATGATGAATGATTTTGGAACCTAGGGAAATATCTATTCTATTAGTTGTGTCTGCGAATAAATAAGTACGAAGAGAGCCCATTAAAGCCTGAGCAAATGCCATTGCGATTAGAAGAGTTCCAAGAACATTGAGACTTTGGATATTTCCTTGATTGATAGCAGCATCTATGATTTGTTGAATTAATAGAGGATTAAATAAACCTAGTAATTGTACAAAGAAACTAGCTATCACAACTTGAATTAGGCTATTTTTATGTTTTTTAATAGCAGGGAGAAACCATTTCAATCCAAATCTTGCTTTTGGAGAAGTTAAAGTTTTTTCTATAAATAAAATTGAAATTTGATCGTTTTTATTTACATCTAATATTTCTTCAGTGTTCTTCCAATTTTGGCCATTTATAGGATCACCTAAAAGAATTTTCTTAGCTTTTCTCTCCCATAAAACTACTGGATGATTATCTTTAATTATTAGAGATGGTACAGGTATCCTTTTTATCAATTGCTTTGAATCAGGCCTTAAAATTGAACTTCTTAAACCGATTAAATCAATAATTGCAGCAAGTTCTAAAATTCCTAATTGGTTGTCTTTGGAGTTATGTAATTGATTTTTAATTATGTTTTTTAGGATATCTTTGCGAAAAGGAATATCAAAAAACTGAGAAATCATCCTTAAACAGGCTAGAGATTCTTCTAGAGTTCCTTTCCCAATACTATGAGGGTATGAAATTTTTGTTTCTAATCTGCCATACCAATCTTCCAAAGATTCTTTTTCTTCTAGAAGAGTTTCCCTTTCTTCATTAATTGAATTTAGGCTCTTAGTTCTCACTGTATTAAGTTCCTCATTATTAATTTCTAGAGTTTGCCAATTACTTGGCAGTGCAATCAATCTTGCAGGTAATTTGCCATTGATTTTTAATTTTGTTCCAGATTTTATTAATGAGCCTGGAGGAAAGCCATCTATGTTACAACTACTTACTAACCAATTTTTATGATCATTTTCTGAAAATTGGAATTCATTATAAAAATTATGAGCCTTTAAATTCAAATCACTTTTTAAAAGTTCTTTGGCCCGTTTAAGAATTGATTTTGATTTTTCAAATGATGAATTATTTGTTGAAGAGAGAACTGAGAATAATTCGTTTAATGAGATTAAGGAAAATAATTCTAAGTAGTGTTTTTGTTTTTTTATTAAATTGAAAAAAATAGTCGTTGGTAATATTGATAACCTTACTTTCGAAGAGGCTGCGATTATTTGATCATTAACACCTCTTAGTATTTGCTCTGCTCCTACTATTTGGTGTTTTGAATATTTTTCTACGGTAAAAGGTTCCCCTTGTTCATCTAAACTTAGTAAACGAACTTGCCCTTCTTCGACAAAGATAATCCCAGGTAAATCTTCATTAAACTGATTAAGTTTTTGGCCAGGTTCTAAACTTAGTGAATAAATATGATTGTAAATTTCATTATTTAAACCAGCGGATAAGTTAAAAACATTATTCCAAGGATTATTATTTTTTCGTGAAGGTAGCTTAACCATTTATATCTTTATAAAAAATTAACGCTATTTTTCTTTAAATCGTTATCTACCAATTTCTCAATAAATTCTTTCCCTAGCTCGTTAGATAACAATGTCGATAATTTGTCATCCAATGGAATACTTCTTAAATAATTTAATTTTATTATTACCCACCATGACTCAAGTTTTTTAGGAGGCCAAATTTGACCTTTTTTACTTACTTCTAATATTTTTGCAAGGCTTGGATGAGCATTGCCCAAAGGTACTGGACCAATATTCCCAGAAGTCATTTTCTCTGGTCCTTCTGAATATTCTCTAGCAATTGTTTCGAAACTGGATTCCTCTTCTTTTATTCGTAGATAAAGCTCGTCTGCAAGATTTTTACTTGTTACTCTTATAAGGGAATAATTTACTTTGTCTAACATAGACTTTCTTTCAAGATAATAGTTTGAAAGTTTATCTTCAAATTTTTTTGAGCACCACTTGGTCCATTTCCACTTTCTTGATATAAATTCTTTCCAGGGTTCTTCATTAAACCCATTTCTATTTTTCCACTCTTTTAAATGTTTTTCTGATTGAATTTGATTTATTTTGCACCATTCTTGAATTTTTTCTTTAATCTCAGCCTCATTTGGTTCGGGAATACTTTTTAAATTCAAATCAATTATTTCTTCAAATTTTATTTGCCTTAACAAACCCCATTTTGACAGTTGATTTATTGATATTGTTTTTTTATTCATTCCTTTAATGTTTTGGTTAGGATTATGATTTTGTTAAATTTAAATTATTTAACAGATAAAGGAGTCCTCTTCATTTTAATTCTATTTTTAAATTTTACTTAATTCAAAAAAACTTACTCAAATTTTATTCATACATTTAATCCAATCGGCAGATATCTCTTTCATACAAACTGCCTCGCATTCAAGATTATTCCTGCAAAACCTTTAAAAATAATTTGTTTTTGTATTTTTATTGACCTTTTTTTTTCAATTAATCCCTTGAGGGGTCTGACCCAAATAAGCAAATTTTGCAGCTAAAAGAATCTTAATGATGCATTTACAACCTGATACACACTCCCCACAACCTATGCAGGTAGCAGTTTCAAAAGACGAAAAAGCAAAAGTTTCTACTAGAAAAATTATTTTTTCTAATAAAACAGCAAGTAAGAAATTTGAGAAGGCATTAGTAGATTTTGACTTTAAAAAAAATTTTTAATCTTTTCTGCAAGAGATGGAAAATTTGGTGGTTCTAGTATTAGATAAACTCTTCCTTAGCTTTCTAAATAAAGATAGTCTTCTAATATTTTACAGCTGAGTAATCTTTAGATTGTTTTGGTGCTTTTGTAGCCTAGTCTTCTAGCCGTTACGGAATTCTTATAGGCTTCCAAATGAAAGATTTTGGTTTCATCTTTAATTATTAATAAAATTTTTGATTTCATGAGATTGGTTCTGGTGGTATCAGTATCGGCTATTTTTTGGTTTCTTATTTTCAAATAGTTTAAGTTTGTTTCTATATATAGTGCTCTTTGCCTAGTAGATTTTTGGGACTCGAAATTACCCAGAACTGCAACCCATAAAGAACCTTTTTTAAAAGTAATTAATCAATTGAAGAAAAAATAATCAAGATCAGCCTCATAATTGTTATTTTTATCTTGAATAATTAATTTCTTAGTTTTGCCCTCATTATTCTTTTTCATTAAAAATTTTTTTTGTTTTTGAAATTTTATTTGATATTCTTTTTTTCTTAATGCATAATCTGGCAAAAATTTCTTTACAAATCTATTTAGAACTTTATTTGAAATCGCAAAATTTAAACCTGTATTAAATTCGCTTTTCCCCCACGTATTCATTCCAACTACGCAACCAGATCTCTCAATTAAAGGACCACCAGAATTCCCTCCATTTATAGCAGCATCAGTTTGGAGCACAGTACCTTGTTCTCTAATAGAACTTATAATACCTTTACTTATTGAATATTCGAGGTTATCTGGAGATCCTATTGCAACCACCTCTTTCCCAATTATTGTAGGATTTTTTTTAATAATAACTGGCTTGCCGGATATGCCTTTAATTTTTATAAGCGCTATGTCATTAATATCAGCTTCTCCCTTTCCATCGAATAAAACTTTTGCTCTATCCATGTTCCCATCCAGCCATTTAATAAAAATATTTTCATCAGTCTGTATTACATGACTATTAGTTAAGATGTAGGTTTCCTCATTATGATGAGAAATTACGAATCCTGAACCAACATAATCATCTTTATCTATTGTTGAATAAATAGTTACAACTTTATCTTCCATAATTTTATTAACTTCTTCTACTGAGAATTTTTGATTTTCACAAATATCAGAGTTATTAAAAGAGAGTAGTATATTTTCATTAATTTTTTTATTCGCAAATGTATTTGAATTTGATAAACCTATGAAAAAAATTAAAAGATATAAAGTCTTTTTAAAATCGAAATACTTCTGCATTTAATTATTTTTATCGAATTTAACTAATCTATTACATATCTCTTTATCAATATAATTTAAATTTGTTTTATTTATTTTCCCATAATCCTTCCATAGCTTAAAGTATTTTTCTTGTAATACAGGATTGAAGCAAATAATAGATTTAGCAGGCAGTATTGATTTACTCTTATTAATATCAACAAGCGTAGAATTATATATGATTTTTGAAAAATGTATTTCTGCATAGTTTTCATTAATTATTTCATTAATAAAAGCCTTTTTTTTCTCTCTTTCATTTTTTATTTTTAATTCATTTTCCAACTTAATACTTTCAAGTTTTTCTTCTCCCATGACTAATAATTCTTTATCTTTCTCGAGACTATCCATACCCTTATTGCAAAGTTCAGGTCTATACCATTGCCCACAATTATTATTGATCAAATTCTGAGACTCAGCTAATTTCTTTTTCAGAAACGTATTTTTGTTTATTTGGCTTTGAATATCTTTATTATTTTGTTGACTTTCAATTGTTTTTTTTATTTTATTATTTTCGATTCTGTTGACTATATCAATTAAGTCACTAATGCTATAGTTTTGATTTTTTAAATTTGATTTGTCAATAATATATTTTTCACCGTTCTCTTTTTCAATAATCAAATTATTTGATGAACATGATCCTATTAAAAGCAAAGATAATAATAAAAAAACAAATTTCATTTTTATATAGAAGAATCAATGGCTACAGAGAAACGAGCATCAGATTTTTCATTATTAAACATGATTTTTGCAGTAGAAAATGACCCGTCATTTTTTTGATATTCAAATTGATGAATCCAAACTGTCTCAGGATTTTTCTTATAGTTGCTTAATTGATATTCCTCTTCAAATTTTTCGTATGAAAAAATATCTTTAAAAGAAACCCCTTTACCTCCTTTATGTTTATCAATAATTAATCTGTCATTACTAATAGTGACTTTACATTTGTTTTTGGGAAAATTACACCAAGCCGAGAATTTCTGACTTTTTGAACTTATAGGTACTAAGTCAGCATTGACTTTATTAGATATTGATAAATTAATAGAGAAAAATGATATAAGAAAAGTAAATATTAATTTTGAGGATTTCATTTTTAAATTAGATACTTAATCTTTATAAATAATAAATCCACAGGAGCAGAGAAATAAAAAAGTAACATATTATTAAGGAGGAATTTTTTTTCTGGCACCTTATTAAATTAAGATAAAAATTTAAAGTAATCATCAAAAATTATGAGAAAAAATCTTTTCCATAATCTTGCTTTAACGCTCTCATTGGCGTCGTCTTCATTTTTAGCTAGTTATCCTACTAGGTCCAATGCTGAGGGTATTATGTCATCTTCTCCAATAACTGTTGTTGTTGCAGAGTTTATCAATGAATCTGATGCTAATTGGTGGAAAGAAAAATATAAGTCATCATTTAAAAATATGCTCACCAATGCTTTAAGTAATACAGGTAATTTTACAATCTTAGAAGAGGATGAAGAGGCTATTGATAGAATGACAAAAAAAAGATCCCTAGGAATCATCCCGGGTTTTGGAGGATCTAAAAAGGAAGATGACTCACTACAGGCAAAATATATTATTAAGGGTTACTTAAGTGAATATACTGAGAATGAAATTTCTGAGTCTACACAGGTAGACTTTGGTGCATTTGGTGGAGGCAGAATGAAACAAATGTTTGGGAAAATGGGGATGAATGCTTCACCAGGAGGAACTCAAAAAAGTATTAAAGAAGTTGACCTCACTTTCAATGTTGTTGTTATTAATCCAAGAACTAAAGTAAGAGCATTTACTAGAACAATTCAAGGTTCAGCAAAAGAAGAATTTTTATCTGAAGATGTAGATATGGGTTTTGTTAAATCTCAAAAAAAAGTTGAAAATAAATTCCCTATAAAGAGAGCTGTTATGCAAGCTATGGAAGAATCAGGCAAATACTTAAACTGTGTTTTATATCTTCAAGATGATTGCATAGATGAAATGGATGCAAAAGAAGCTGCTAGACAGGCTGGAAATGATGCAATGGATTTATTTTGATTATTAGGAACTTAATTTTTTAAAGATATTTGAAGCTTTTTAATTTTTGAGAATTCTAGGATATTATCCAATGGTTTTCTTGTAAGCATTCTTACAGCGATAATATTTTCTGCAGTATTACCAGCTTTTTTTCTATAAATAATATTTTGATTTTGTCCTTCAACGATATTTAGTGGAAGCCTAAGAGGTGAGAGTAGTTCGAATCCGTCTGAATCTAGAAATGAAATTTCAATATATTTGCCATCTTCAGTAAATAGTTTCTTAAAAGAATTTATTGTTGTATTTCTATCTCTTTCAACTTGAGTATTAATAATTAAATTCGAATTACTTGGATTAAATTTGATCATTGACTTAACAAATATTCCTGAACCATCATCAAATTTAATAAAGTTATTTCCCGAAATTTGCCTGTCGAGAATTTTACTTATTTTCTTTTTTTTATCAATTATATTTTTTTGTTTTTCTTTTTCTTGTTGTTTAAGAATTCTTCCTTGATTATCAGCTTGTTTATTTAAAAATTTATTTTTTTTATTTCTTACATCATTGCATGAAGGTAATTTTCGTTGATTAGAAGATTTCCCAATAGTACAATCTTGTATGATTCCATATTCATTATATTCTTGTGAAATAATGTCTCTATTTTGATTATCAAAATAATTACCATCAGCAGATTCAAAATTGTTAGTACCAGTTTTTATATTCCAATTTCCACATGCAGAAGAAAGAAGTGAAATTGAAAATATTAAAAAAAGGTTTTTAAAATTTTTCATTTTTTTTAGAAAGACGATAACATTTCAAAAGCCTCTTCTCTTTTAAACCTTTCTTCTTCTATTTGAGCAAGTTGATCTGACTTTTTTTGTTCATTAGCTTTTTGAATATCGTCTAGTAGTTTGTTATCACAAATAGCGACAGCTTTATCTCTTGCAAAATAAAGAGCAGAAACTGTTCTTTCAATATCTGAGAAGATAGATATTTCATCTATTGCATTATTAACATAAGCATTTAATTTTCTTGCCATTGGTTGCGCCTCTTCATACATCTTTGCTGAACAATAGCCAATTAATCTTTGCGACATTCTATTGGATTCTCTTATGTGTTTTGTAGAAACTTGTGGTTCAAGAATACTATTGATTTCTCTCTGTTGCCCTAACCTCATACCTGTAAAATTTTGAATTGCCTGACCCATGGCTGCAGCTTTATTTTGATCATCAAGAACAAATAAAACTATTCTGGGTTGAAAGTTTCTAGTGACAAATCTAATAGTATATCTATGATTAGTTAGTTCTCTTTGCAGTGGATCCTTTAACCAGTTAGGCCCTTTTTTTAATTTGTCTTTTGGATTTACTTCAAAATATTTTCTCCATAATTCTGAAGATGAATCTTTTTCGATGATAGTGCTAATGCTCTTTTTTGCATTTGATACTTTTAGAATTTGCTGGGGTAGAATTTTAGTGCTTGGCGCATTTTTAGATAAAAGCATTAATTTCCCCTTTGAAAAAATTGCTTTACATCTTTCTTGATAGGATCCTTGTAGTAAAAAACCACATTTCCCTTCATATACAAAAGTGTTTGCTTTCACTGGATATGAACTCAAGTATAAACAACCTAGTAAAGATATCCTCGATATAGTTTTTATAAAATTCTTCATAATTTCATTTATTAATCTCTAAATCAAGTTCTAATTATTATATTTCCTTGCATAATTTAATAAAAATTTTATTTAAGTTTTATTAATTATGCTTTTTTGAGAAATTTATTTAAATAATTCCGTCCAACTTCTGTGGCCTTTTTAGTACAAATCCTACATATTCCAAGGAAATCCTACGGATACTTTTGAGACTCTATTTTGGTATATCTGAGATCCCTTGCTATAACTCCATTTATAAGCACTTTTTTCTTCTAAACCCTTATAAGACTTTCTGATACTTAATGGATTTTTTCCTAAATTTTCCTTTAAGTTGACCTAGTGCTACATAAGGTTTTAAAAGTTGATCAATATGATGGTGGTCGTAGCGAAGAAGAAAACCAGTATTTTTAGAAGTTATTTTTAATTTGAAAAAAACATTTGCATAATTTCTTGTAACTGATAATTTTAGTAGGCTTCAATAAGTTCAAATGAAAGATCAAAGAATTGAAAAATTAGTGGCTGTTGCAGTAAACATAACTAAGTTGCTGGTAATAATTTATCTAGGCTTCATAGAAGTATTTAAAATAATCAAATCACTTCAAAAGTTGATAGATGCTGAATTAGATATTTCTCGAAAATGGGCTTCACAAAATTATTCAATTCTAAAAAAACGACTAGCGGAACAAAAAATAGCGGGAGTTTAAAAATTATTGCTATAAATTAGTTGAGGCTAAACCTCGTCAGCAAAATCTACATTTCCTGCAAGACATAAATTGATTCAATATAGTTGCTAGTCGATTTAATAACCCTTCTATTAGTTGGAATTTCTGGAAGGGTTTCTTGTTACTGATATTTATTGAGTAAGCGATTATAAATTACCAACAAAATTATTACTCCACTTATGCCATAAGCTGCATGATAAGGGTCGTGATGATTCTGCCAAAGATCGATTAAAAATTCCTTCAATACTTAATAGCTATTACCAATGAGGATAGCAACCAAATCTATCTATTTATATTAAGGTAGGCTTATATTCTAAAAAAATTTAATAAAATTCTACTAAGTATAAGGAAAAACCCCATAAGAAAACCTCCTAAAAAGGAGGTCATTTACCCTAGTTTTTCCTAAGTCAAATTAGGCAATCGCTGAAAAGTCAGTCGGGGCGAAAGGATCTTTGCTCTTAATAGTCCTATACTTATCAGAGCATATTGGAAAAATTTTAAAGAATAAAAATTTGGTTTCGGGAATTTTAATTGGTATTGGAGCAGCCTTTTCATGGGTTGCATTTATTGATATTTAATTAAAAAATAATTAATCTAGGTACTAAGTGGAGTTGCAAATTGAGTTCTTTAACTATTACTAAGACTGCTTCAAATGAATTGCTAAGGCAATCAATTTATCGTGGTACACCTGGAGAAATTTTTTTATATTTGCAACCTGATATTCTTGATGATGGATGGATGTTTCTGAGAGTTAATATTTGGGAAAAATCAGGAATTCCGATCGCAAGAACTGATGGCTTAACTGTCTACGCTCCAGAATCTCAAAAAGCTTTACTAGATGAACTTACACTTGATCATTATCAGGATTTATCTGGAGGAGGATTCTTGATTAGTACTCCTAAAGGAGCAACAAAAAGTTCTTGTGGTTCGGGTTTTAAATTTAATAAATAAAAACCTATTTAAAAGAAAAAAATGATTATTTTTAATGACTATTAACTCGCAAGGTAGAGCTTAATTTTTAGTATTAGAAAAATTATTTTTTTTAATGGAAGAAGAAAGAAAAAAGTTAGAAAAGATTTATCAAGCTCTTAATGAAGAAGATACTGATATAAAGAAATGGAATCAAGCGCTTATTCCAAAAGCGATATTATTATTCCCAACAATAGCTTTTGCTTTAACTTTTCTGAAAATAAATACTGATAAATCAATAATAGATTTACTAGGTTTTATTGCTATCGGTGTTTTATTAGTTTTTGGAGGCATCTTTTTGAATTATCTTTTATCCAAAGGTAAGTAATGGAAAAATTTACCCTAATTAACAAAGAAAGAAACAGAATAAAAGTATTTGAACCTTTCGAGGATGTATCGAAACCATCTCCGAGTATTGATGCAATAATGGTTAGTTATGGTTGTGTATATAAGAGGAGTAGTAAACCAATTATGAAAGGTTCGAGAGTAGAAACTGTTGAAGCTGCAAGAGAAGAATATAAGAAATTACTAGAGGAGGGTTGGAAGAAAACTTCTATATTTAATAGTTATTTTTAAGCAGCATCATATTCTTCATCTTCAAGTTCTCTCATAAATCTTTTATCTAATAAGTAGTTGTCCATAAGTTCTAGATTGTATCCGTTTTCTTTAATTGCTTTATCGCTGTCTAATAGCTTTCTTATTTGGGTATATACAAGCTCTTGATCGTATCCACTTTCTCTAATTTCTTTTAGCATTTCGTCTGGAATTTCCATAATCGTCAACTCCTATGTGACAGTGTTTTAGAGGAAAATAAGCCTAAATAAGCCAGTAATAGAAGTATTTAAAGCAAATTAGAGCCTATATACGCATACTTACGAAGATAGTGGAAGAAAACAAGTATCTTCAATAGCTACTTCTAAGGCACTATAAAAGTAATCCACGATCGCAACAACTGTATCCTAGCTACCCCTCTAGCTCCCCTTTCGCAATATGAGACTAGCTATATTATTTCTAATCCCTTGGTATGAGTGATCGGGGCGACAGGATTCGAACCTGCGACCTAGTGCTCCCAAAGCACTGGGCTGTATTTTTAAGAATTACTTGAGAATCTAGCTATAGACTTAATAAAATGTAGATATTGGAGAGAGTTAGAGTCTCATTAATTTATATTGTTTATACATCTATATACATGTTTAAACGTTGTAGATCCCCTTCTAGATCCCCCCTGTACGACCTAGTGCCTAATAAAAAGAGGTTTTAGATAAATTATTTGACATAAGATCTAAAATTAAAACAAATTATTTTGGACGTTATGGAAGGAAACGAAATAAGTAATAAAAATATTTTCCCAAAAGAATTATTTTTTGTTGGAGAAAAATATAGTAAAAGAGATATAGATTTTATATCTAATAAAAGAATTTATAAATCATCAGGAGTGATCCTTTGTTTGGACACTCTATTGTTATTTGTAACATTGGATAAATCTGATAAACCAGATTCACAAAAATATAAGGATTTTTTTAAAAATAGAAGAGAGTTTTTCTGGGAGAGCCAGGATCCCAAGAAAAGCAAAAGTTACGGATCAAAAGATAATAAATATATGAAATTAATGCTCAAAGGTGAAATCCCAACTATTTTATTTGCTCGGATAAAAAATGGACCAAAAAGTAAACCTAATAAATTTATTTACTGTGGGGCATTAAATGCTGAAAGTTATGATACTGCAGCAAATAATTTAAGACCATTCGGAGTAAAATTCAGAACCCTTGAAATTCCTAAAGAAACTAATTCAGATATCAAAGAACTTATTGATTGGAGGCCTTTAAAAAAATCTTCTTTAATAGAAGCAGAGCATCTTGCAATTGCTCAACCAGTAAATAATGAAATAGATCTTGATGACCCAGAAGGTCAAGGGAGAATAACAAACCAAGAGTTGAAAAAAGCTATTGAAGTATATGCCATGAACAAAGCTTTTGATCACTATAAATCTCAGGGGTATGCAACTTTTGATGTGTCAAGTAAAAGAAAAATTGGATATGACATTAGATGTGAAAGACCAGGATCTACAAGATATGTCGAAGTAAAGGGAACTCAAAATGATGGATGGTGTGTATTCGTTACTGCAACCGAAGTTGGTAAAGCAAAATCAGAACCTAGAGATCTTTTTATAGTAAATAATATTAAGCACCGATACGATACTGAAGAGTATGAATATAAGTGTGAAGGCGGTGGAGTCAAGATTATTTCACCCTGGAAACCTAATTCATCAAAGCATTCTCTTAAAGTAATTGACTATAAGTTTTGTCCAGAAAAATGAAAACTCTATTAATCCCACTACTAGCTGCTATCGCTTTACCTACAGCTGTTGGTGCTGAATGGAAAATCGACGGTAAGTTTAAAACAAAATTTTTAGGGTGCTATGGTGACATTTGTCAGAGGAAAATTGAAAGAGTTAATAACAGGCCAGGATGGGAGTATAAGCAGATAGAAATTATTGATTGTAAAAATTTAAGAACTAGATTTGCTAATGAAATATCAATAGAACCTAAACCAACTCCTCCATGGAGTGATGTAATTATTGGAACTGTTGGATTTAATGAATTTAAAGATATTTGTTCAAAAAATAAATGAGAAAAATTCTTTTATTATTTTTATTTGCATTAATACCTTCAGCTAAAGCGAGTGTTATTTATATCGTTAATCATGGAAGAATAAATATTGAGTCAAGATGCCAAGATGGAAAGGCTAATCATCAAATTTGGAATATGGATGATAGAGGTAAAGTTCGTGAGTTAAATTTAAAAGGTCATGGAAATGATTATTTCAAAAATCCAGAATTAATTCCAAGCGATATTTATAAATCTGAAAAAGGATATTTATGCAGCCAAAGACAATTAACTAAAAAGGAAAGAGAAGCCTACGATAATAAGTTCAAATGAAACGCTTACTACTTGCACCATTGTTATTGGGTTTAATTCCTTCAGCTAATGCAGCAAATACCTGCAAATTTGTAAGTGAATATTATCCTGATGTAACTATTGAAATTAAAAATCAAAAAGAAATAACTAGTGGTTTTGGAAAAATAAAGTTTAAAAATAAACCAATGTTAGATTTTTCTACAGGACTAAGTAATGGTTATGGAGGTCAATATTTTGTTATTCGTAATTTAGAAAAAGATGCTGAAGGTAATACAGAATCCGTTGCTTATGGAAAAGTAGTAAGTATGGTTGGGGATCAAATTACTAGAGGAACTCCAACCGATAAACAAAAAACTGGTCGAGTTAAAATGATGTTTCCTAATTTAGGTACTGGATATTATTATTCTTTATCTAACTTTAATGAACCTGAGAAAGATGGTCGTTTTGCTGGCCGAACTAAAGCAATGACAGCATTGCTTCGTGCATCAGAAGGCTTCTTCATACCTGACAAAGTATGTGAGAGGTTCGTCTACTTCAAGTGGAATTAATGAAATATATTTTTTATCCTTCAAGAAAAATTGCTGAATTACAAGAATTTTTATGGCAAAAGACGGAAAAATATAATGGCACTTCAGTTTATACGTTGTTATATATCGTCTATATAATTTTTATTTGGATATTCCCTTTGTGGCTTTTTCTGCATCTCACCTATATAAATAATATTGATCTTGGTAAAGCAAATTGGGGGGAGTTAGCGTTCTGGTTTGGTTATTGGGGATATTTGTTAGCTGGTAAAAAATAAAAAAACACTTACCACTTGGACCTCTGCAATAAATTAAGCACCTTTTGAGAAAGTTTAAACATTCTAGATCCCCCTACAGATCCCTTTTCTTATGTGAGAATGAACATGCAATAAAAAAGACAGGCTGGGAAACCTGTCTATACCTTGGATTATTAGAGTCGGGGCGACAGGATTCGAACCTGCGACCTAGTGCTCCCAAAGCACTGGTCGCCCTATTAGCATCACTAGGTTTTTAAGCTATAACGTATTTCTTACTAGGTTCTGCGTGCTTTGTCTTGTTAAATAAAGCAATATTTGACCGTAGTTTGACCGCAAAACATTAATTAAGAAAAATTTAACTAGCATTTGATACTAGATTTTGATTTATTTAAATCAATAAAAATTTGAAAGCTGGGATATAGTTTTAAGAAATTATGGGCGCAAATTTTGGAATCCTTTGATTACTACGAATACCTAAATTCAATATCAT
Organism: Prochlorococcus marinus XMU1406; assembly: GCF_017696055.1. Lineage (NCBI taxonomy): Bacteria > Bacillati > Cyanobacteriota > Cyanophyceae > Synechococcales > Prochlorococcaceae > Prochlorococcus > Prochlorococcus marinus. The sequence continues at coordinate 33,213 of NZ_JAAORG010000002.1, read as the reverse complement.
TTCATCCACCTGTAATGATAATAACTACATTAGTATTCTTTTATATAAGAAGAAAAATTTTATTAGCTGGCAAAAAACATTAGCAATCTATTTAATATTTATATTTTTGAATGAGTCAAAAATTAAATAAAGAAAGCAAGTAATAAAAACAATTACATATATAGATTCCATTTAACTTACCGTTGTTATTGAACTGCTTAATCCATAAGTGAGAAAAATAAAACTTGCAAAAGTAACTCCAATCATTACTGTTGTGTAGAGTTTATTTAATTTGAAATTATTACTTGCAGATGAGAAGTCTGCTATAACCAAATTTTTCATTGAATATTTATCTCTATTTCTTAAATTGTTGCTGTTAACCAAACTGCCTAAAATTGGATTTGTTGAAACTTTTATTTCTTGATTGATAACAGAATTTAAACCTTTATCTTCATTAAAGAATCTTGGAAACATGTATGCATGCCATAAAGCTATTATTGCCACCCAAAAAACTACAGTAACTCCTGCAAAACCAAAAAGTAAGAATCTAAAAGTTTCCATATTTGTTTTTTAATTAATTAAAATCTACATCAAATAAATATCTAAATATCTCAACCCAAAAAAATATACTTTAAATAAATCAATTAATCATTTCATGATGTTACTAATGATTAGAGGCAATGTTATTAGGGGTTTTTCTTTAAATATAAGTTAATGATCAAATCATTTATTTAACTAAAAAAGACAAAATAATAATCAAATTTATTATTACTTTTTAGAAATGGATTTCAGGATTTTACTTGTTATTGCCCCAATAATATTCTCATGGATATTTACAGTCTTTTGGTTAGGTAGGTGGGATGTATTTAGATTAACGCCATTAGGATTACCAAAGAGGGGAGTAGCTCCTTTTAAAAATTATCAAGTATGGGAAGATTCAGCATTAATTCCTGATACTGGCAGACCAGCAGAAGGTTATCCAGTATTTACCGTAAGAACCGCAGCAGTTAATGCCCTAGGGATTCCAACCGTTTTCTTCCTTGGAGCAATATTGGCAATGCAGTTTAAAGCTTATTAATAGGAAATTTTTATGGATATTAGATTTTTAATTGTTGGAGCACCATTTTTAATTGCATTTTTTTATACCTTATTTTGGCTAAAAAAATGGGGTGCTTTTAATTCTACGAATAATAATTTGCAAAAAAATATTTCTCTTAAAAATGAATCAATAGAACAAAGTTATATTTTAGAGAATATCTTTTTAACAAAAAATTAATCAAATTTTCCTTACCCTTAAATTAATACCTTCTCATGATTCCAATAGAACAGTATCTATTTTTTGCACTTTCTCTTTATGCATTTTTTTATCTTTCAATAACTATAGTCAGTACTTTAATTAGCTTTTCCTAAGCAATAATTACATAAAATATTAAACACTTATTTGTATAAAATTAATCTTCCTGTATTTTAAAACTCATTATATAAATATATAAGTAGATATTAGGGCAATCTACTAACCGCTAGCTTTGATAAAGCGGTTCGTAATGAGAACCTCCCTTTGACCTCATTTTCTTTTTCGCAATCTTAGAAAATGAGGTTTAAATATTTTTTTAATATTCATGAATACTAAATTAAATTTTTAATTAAAACTCTAAATTATTAAATATTATTCATTCTTATGTATATTATTTACTTTATAAAAAAGAGTTTTTTATTTATAAAGAATATGTAGATATTTGGCGAATCTGCAACGGTATAGTTTCCGTCTTTTGAACCTAGCCAAAGAAAATATTCCTAACTACGTTTTAGTTATTTTAGTAGTTAGGAATATTTTACTTATTACATCTTTTAAAGTAATTTTTTCTGAAAATCAAATGATCAATAAATCAAGTAGTGAATCTACATTAGAAAAAATTTATAAGAATTTGGAATCTGGAATGCCAGAGAATAAATCTATCAAAAAGTATGCTCTGCCTAATGCTAGACAGTGGCTTGGTGGAAGATTCATTGCTATATGGGTTTTACCTATTTATTTTTTAAGAAAAATTGCAAAGTTTTCTGCTTCTTCAGCCTTTGTTAAGCCATATTCTCCTTCTGTAAATGGGCCATCTTATAAGCAACCAGAAACCCTATTTACTTCTTTACGAAGTGTTTTCAGTGGTGAAGATCATTTAAGATTTTTTGATCATAGATTTATTGGTATTTGGGTATTGCCTATTGCTTTGACTGGAATTGTTTTTGAAATTCTATTAATAGCTCCTACTAATAACACTTCACCTTTCAATTAGGCATATTTGACCCTAATTTGACCGCAACCATTGCGGTCATAATATGGGTATTAAAAAAGCGAGTTGGGAGACTCGCTAGTATAACTTGGTTTTTAAGAGTCGGGGCGACAGGATTCGAACCTGCGACCTAGTGCTCCCAAAGCACTAAGTCCCCTCTAGTGAGACAAAGGTATCTATGCTATAACTGAAGTCATACTATGAATAAGACTGCACGAGACTGCACACTTTTGCATTTATAGGTTGTAATTCCACGGATTTCCGTAGAAAATAGGACAGCACTAGGTTGTTTTATGTCTGCAACAGAAAGTTGGGTTAAAGAGTTTAGATACGCTATTAAGAGCAAGATTGGTTCTGGTTGGCAAGTTTCAAACGATAGAGGAAATATGCGTCTTTTAGTAGGAAATAAGAAAGAAGGATTCTCATCAATAAACCTTCCTTTTGCATGGCAGAAAGATCAATGGCCAGATGCTTTTGACTTTATAAGGATTGGTGCGGAAGCATATTTGGAAAGCAATAAGAAAATACCTTTAAAAACTGCTTTCAAATTAACTAAGCAAACTTCTACAGAAATCCAACTTGATTGGGAAAGAGCTTTAGTTAATTACAGAAAAGCAAACTCTTTCGCTATTGGAGAAGCTACTTGGAAGAAAAAGCACTTGCCTGTTTTAGAAGGAGTTATGGAATATATGAATCGAACCAAACACAAACCAGAAAATGCAAAGACTTTATGTAAGAAAGTTCTTAATGAATATAAGCATGGCCAATATAAAAAATTAATTGGTTGGCAATTTGGAACTCAAATGAGAAGACACATGAGAATTTCTCTAAATAAGTTTCTAAATTATTGCGTTAGGGAGGAAGACTTCCCATCTTATTGGCTTCCTCCAGAACTTTCTATGGAAGAAAGGTTGAGCAATAACCAAGTCAAAACAAATAAGAGAATAGGTTATCCATTAACTGATTTTCAAATCAATAGATTGGTGGAAGCTTTTGACTTTAACCCAGATAATGAGCAAGCACAAAAATGGAAGTTTGCTGTCCAACTGTGTGCAGTATTTGGTCTAAGACCAGAAGAGCTTAGACATTTGGTAATAAGAAACAAACATAGTAAAAAACCAGAACTTTGGTGTACTTATCAGAAGCAAAATTCTAGGGTTAGAGAAAGACAATTATTAGGTTTAAAGGTTCTAGATTTAGATGGAACTCCTTTTGATTGGTCAGAAGGATTAATCGGAAGATTAGCAGCGGGAGAAAAATTACCAGAAATACCAAAAGGAAAAGGAGGGCAGAACCTTGGTCAGTATTTAAGAAGAAGAAGTGTTAGTGGCTGTTGGGAAGTTTTATGCCATGAAGCTCAATCAGAAGGTCTTGAGTTAACTCCATATAGTTTCCGCCATAGATATGCTTATGTTGCTCACACTAGACCGCAAGATGATGGAACTATGAGATCACTAACTCAAATTGCGGAAGCAATGGGACATGACCCCGATACAAACTTGAAATCTTACGCTAGATTCCAAAATAAAAATCTAACCAAAGTATTTGATAGGGTCGGATAATGAGCACTTATCTAGAAGAAAGAATTAATTGGTATGACGAAAATTATCGTAATGGTAATGCTCTAATTTCTGATGCTCAGTTCGACCAATTAGAAAACAACTTAAAAAGAGTTAGTCCTAATTGTGATTACTTCACTAATAAGAAAGCTCTTCCACTTCCTTCCCTTCCCACCGAATCAGAATTGATGACTTATTGTGATTTCTTTAAGAATATAGCTGATACAAATTAGATTTGGATAAAAAAAAGAGGGTTTAAATAAACTAAACTCCTCTCTTTTTAATCAGTTACAAATAAGAATTTAATCTATTGAGTCACTCAATTGCATGTCTTTTTGTGCTTGTTTGATTCTTACTTCAAAGACTGATTGTCTATATGGAGTTACTTCTCCATTTTTTGTTGCTAAGAGCTGTGCTTGATGAAGCCTATTTGCTCTTTTGATTTTGTCTCTTATTTGTAAGAGGTTATTCATGGTCTTATGCAGTTAATGAGAATCCCGTTCCCTATTCCCATGTCATGCGTCCAGTTATATAAATATTGGATGAACGTAAAATAAAAATAACATTCAATAATTATCATGGCGAGAGTGATTCTTACTAAATTACCGTACTCTATAAAAAATCTTTAAAAATAGTTTTTAATAAAATAATTCTAAATAGAAAGTTTATCTAGAGGTAAAATATTTTGGACCATGATTGTGTCATGATAGTCTTCATTATCTAATGTTTTGTAAAATCTCCTAGATTGAGGCGATTTAAGAGAATCATTATAATTTTTGATTAATACCGAATCATCCAAAAGAGATATATTTTCTCTTTTAAAACTTTCTTCATAAGAATATTTGATATGTCCTATCTCTTTTTCTTGATTAGAGCTTTTGGGTGAAGTTGAATTTTTTGAAGTCATTATCTTATTATTCTTTTTTATTTAATGTCTTCAATATTCAAGGGGTAAAAATATAGGAGACTTCCTAGAATTTAAGATTATTTGATTAAGAAGTTATTAAGCAGAAAATAAATTTGTTTAAAAAACTTCTAAATTTCTAAACTAAATATTTTTCTAATAGTCAAAGTTTATTTAATAAGAATTTAATTCAAAGTTAACAATAGAGACCTATAAGATAAACATGAACAAAAATCAACTTATTAACTTCATTACATTTTCAATTCTTGAAAGTAAAAGAGTTGAAGACAGATTATGTAGAAAAGAAATTCATAGCTATCTTACCCAACTAAATAAAAAACAATTAAAAGCAATTACAAGTGAATTTATCATTTAAAAAAAATATGAAAAAGCTACTGGCTGTATTTATTTTTATTCTTACTTCTTGCAGTACAAAAGATGAATTATCCATTACCCAAGAAGAATTATCCATTACAAAAGATGAAATTTCGATTACGAAAGGTAAATCATCCATTAATGATAAAAAAAAATTATTTTATGTAACTAAAGAAACGGCTGTTCGTCTTTGTGGAGGTAAATCCAGAATAATTGAAAGTAAAAATGAAGAAATAATCAAAATAGAAGTAAAGGATTTTTCAAATGTTGAAAAAGAAAAATTTGTTCAATTTACTCTTGTTGAGACAGATAGAAAAGGTGGTAAATATAAAATTGTTAATTGTTATCCAAATAAAGATCCGAAAAAATCGGTAATTAAAACAATCATGACTAATTACAAGTTAAATTAGTCTTGGGTCAACTAGATCAAATGAAAATATTTAAATGAGATTTAAAGATGCTTTAAACTAAATAATCTATAAAAAAAGAGTAGAAATATTTTTTATTATGCATCCAAGCAAAGTAATCAAAGATCCAAAAATTAATGATACTTATTACGATCCAGATGTTGATAAGCTTTATCAATACGTAAAAATTGGTGACTTTCCACCAGAATGGGTTGTGACGAATATAGATGAAGATGACGATTATTATTACGCTTCGATGGGATATTAGTTTTAATATCTATTATTAAATTCAATAAATTTGTCTCTTTAAAATTATGTGTGAGGAAGATTAAAGAGACAATCTAAATTTAGATAAAAGGGTTTAAGGGAAAATTAAAAAGGAAATAAGATTTAATGAAAAAAATAATAATTCAATGTAAATTAAATATGAAATAATTACATCAAATAAATTTGATTATATAAAATTAATTTGTTGGGTTTTCAAATGACTATTAAAGATCATAAAAGTTTGCAGGGCTCAAAAATTCTTCTTGTAGAGGATGATAAGAGTATTAGGCTGACAGTTAGTGAATCATTGAAAGGCGAAGGTTTTGAAGTTTTAACTTTTAAAGACGGTTTAAGTGCTTCAGATTTTATTGGCGAAAATACTAAAAATGATGTTGACCTTATAATTCTCGATTTAATGTTACCAGGGTTAAATGGATTAGAGTTATGCAGAAAAATAAGAAATGAAGAAAATTATACGCCCATATTAATTTTGAGTGCCAAAGATAATGAATCAGACCGGGTTCTTGGATTAGAGGTTGGTGCTGATGATTATTTAACAAAACCTTTTGGTTTAAATGAATTAATTGCCAGATCAAGAGCATTAATAAGAAGATCTAAACGTAACAAAAAAAATATAGAAAAAACAGAGACAATTATCGAATTTAATCACATAAAAATGTTTTTAGAAGAATGTAGGGTAACTTCTTTTGATAGGGAAATAACATTATCACCAAAAGAATTTAAATTATTAGAGTTATTTATGAAAAATCCTAAAAGGGTATGGTCAAGAGATTTAATTCTGGAAAAAATATGGGAAATTGACTTTATTGGTGATACTAAAACAGTAGATGTTCATGTTAGATGGCTTAGAGAGAAATTAGAAGAAGATCCCTCAGCGCCAAAACTTCTGAAAACTGTAAGAGGTTTTGGATATAAGTTTGGATGAGAATGAAAACACTACAACAGGTATTAACTTTCTTTTATGAGAAATGGAAAACCAAGGTTAAAGGATTTTCAAAAAATAATAAAAATATTGAATTTACTAAAAATAAGAACCAACAAATTTTTGATTTTCCATTTGATAAAGTTAAACCACAGCAACTTTTATCTTGGTTAGATTATTCATCTCAAGGATGGATTATTTTGTCATCTGAATTAACAATAAAATTTATCAATCAGAAAGGTTTATCTCTCATTAAGTTTATTAAATATAAGGATGTTATTGGAAAAGCAATTAATGATATTAATGAGCTTGAAGTACTAAGAAATAAGATTTTATATTCAAGAAAAAAAGATTTCCCAATCAGCCTAGATTGCACTATTTCGGGGGAACCCATTTCTGTAAATATTGTTAGAGCAAGGAAAAAAAATTATTTAATATTGTTGGAGAGTAAATTATCAATTGAATCCATAAAAAAAAGACAGAATCAATTAATCAACGATGTGTCTCATGAACTGAAAACACCTCTTACATCTCTTATTTTGATAGGCGAAAGACTGGAATCAGTAGTATCAAAGAAAGATAGATATCTCGTTAAAAGACTTAAGAAAGAATCTAAAAGATTAAGAAAAATGGTTGAAGAAACTTTAGAACTTTCTAAGCTAGAAAGTAGCGAGGCTTTTAATAAAAATAAAAAAATATCTATTTCAGATTTAGTGATGGAATCTTGGCAAACCTTAAAACCACTTGCAGAAAAAAAAGATATAAAAATAAATCTACTGATACCAACAAAATATTTTATATCTGCAGATATTGAAAATTTAAAAAGAGCTTTTATAAATATTTTGGATAATGCTATTCGTTATTCCCCAGCTAATGAAGAAATTCAAGTTGAAATTTTTAAAAGAGATAGCTCGGTTGTTATGAGAGTTAGGGATAAAGGTATTGGATTAGAAGAAAATGAATTTAATGATATTTTTTCTCGTTTTTATAGAGGTGATCCATCAAGGACTAAATTCAAGAAAAGTGGAAGTGGTTTAGGTCTTTCAATAACAAAAAAAATAATCAATAACAATAAAGGTTTTATAAAGGCTTTTAATCATAAGGATGGTGGAGCAATTTTTGAAACTATCTTTCCATGTCTCGATAAAGATTTATAGGATGGGAAGAAAAAAGGCTCCATTATGGAGCCCAATGTTTTTACTCTTCTAGGAATTTTGTAAAAAATTAAAAAGAGAATGATACAAATGCACCGGCTCCAGTAGTGTCAACAGTTGTACCTGTCGTTTCAGAAATGTATACAAAAGGTGTAATACTCATACTGTCGTTAATTGGATATTCGTAAGAAAGATCATACGCATAAATTTCCTCCGCATTTTCAGCTATTTTCCCATTAGTTCCAATGTTTGCGCTTAATGTCCCTTCGCCTAATTCAGTACTAATACCAAAAGCCCACTGAGTTGTGTCTGAACCTGAATCTGGAGTGCCGGCTTCAAATCCACCGCTAAAGGTAGTTGGTAATTCTTCAGGACTATAATAGGCAACTAAGCCGTAGTAGCTGGCAGTGTCTTTATCTGAGTAAGCTGCAGTGAAACCATATGTATCTGTCTCATAACCAATAGCTAGGCCATAAGCGTCAGTACTTTCTTTCGTGAACAAACCATTACTACCACCATCTCCTCCAGATGCACCAAATCCAATTTCCCAACCATCTCCAAATCCAGATGAAGCGCTGAATGAAACATCACCACTCAAGTCAACAGAGTTTGAAGCACCGCAATCTCCTAAATTATCAACCATGTTATTCATGGAACATGCATTAGGCCAAGTCTTGGATGCATCCATAGAATCACCAACAGCCACCTCCCAAGAACCTAATGGGAAAGTGTAGTTAATGTCATCAATCTTTAGCTCGTCAGCGTTAGATGAACCCCAGTCTAAACCAGTCTCGTCAGCACCAACATTTGTTAAACCATTTCCAGTTTCAATCTCAATGTTTAATTTATCTTCTCCAGTGAAGCTTGTATTTAAGTCAACTTCAACGATATATTCAAACTGAACAGTATCATTGGATTCAGTTGCTGAATCAGTTGCACCTATAAGGAACCCTGCTGAACCACTCATAGTGGTTGTATCACTGAAAGAACCAGCTTCTATTGTATTTACACGAGCTTCGAGTCCATCCACTCTTCCTTTCATAATTGCTAACTCAGAACCAAGCTCATCACTTAGTCTATTTATCGCAGCTCCGTTCATTAAGCCTTCACCGCCTGCAATTAGATTGTTTAATTCAGCAGCAGCTTCTAAACGAGAGACTGATTTTCCATTAAATTTTGGACTATTTGTTAGATCCTTTAATGAATCGTAAGCCCAATCTCCTGGGAATAAAGTATCTGATTTGAAATTATCTAAAGATACTAGATTATTAGAGTTTGAATAATCACTAAGATCTGTTGAATTGATCTCAGCTGCGTTTATTGCGAAACCTGATGCCAAAGAAATTAAGGCAGGAGCAGCAATTAATTTTTGAAAAAGTTTCATGAACCTCAACACGTAAAAATGGATATAAATCCATATTTATGAGAACGGATTAAGGTTAAGAAACGGGTAAGAAATAAAGTCAAAAAGAAAGATTTAAATAGACCTTAAACTACCCTTAAATTGAGAAAAAAAAATTACATATTTTTCATGATTGTTTGTATAAATGTTAAAAATCAACCTAAGTTTATTTTTAAATATTTTCAAAACCAAACGAAAAAAGCTCTAATCAAGATTTAGTTTAAGAGAGGGTTAAGAACTAATTAATTAAAAGATAAACTTTTAATTTAGATAGTATTTGTGTTCAAATTAAGTGCTATAAAGATGTTGTCTTTCGTTAATTCATGAAATCAATGAACATAGCTAAGAAAGCTTTGGTATTTACTTCTGCAGTAGCCATTGCTGCTGGTACAAGTGTTCCTGGTACAAGTGTTTCTGCTAGAACAAGATTAAGTGGTGCTGGAGCATCATTTCCTGCCAAAATTTACACTAGATGGTTTTTTGATCTAGCAAAATCAGGCGGACCAAGAGTTAATTATCAAGCTGTCGGCTCTGGTTCTGGAAGAAAAGCATTTATTGATCAAACTGTTAACTTTGGTGCATCAGATGATCCAATGAAAGATAAAGATATAGCAAAGGTTACCAGAGGTTTAGTACAGATACCTATGGTTGGTGGAACTATTGCTTTCGGTTACAACTATGATTGCGATTTGAAACTTTCCCAAGAGAAAGCAGTACAAGTTGCTATGGGAATGATTAAAGATTGGAAAGAATTAGGTTGCAAACCAGGGAAATTGACCTGGACTCATCGCTCTGATGGGTCAGGTACAACTAAAGCTTTTACAAACTCTATGGAAGCGTTTTCGAAAACCTGGACATTAGGTACTGGTAAGTCTGTAAAATGGCCGGCAGGCGTTGGAGCAAAAGGTAATTCTGGCGTAGCTGGAGTTATACAAAATACTCCTGGTGCAATTGGTTATGTTAACCAGTCTTATATAAAAGGTAATGTTAAGGCCGCTGCACTCCAAAATCTTTCTGGAGAATATGTAAAGCCTACAGTTGAAGCAGGAGCAAAAGCTCTTAATGGTATTACTTTAGATGAAAATCTTGCTGGTAAGAACCCTAATCCAACGGCAAAAGGAGCGTACCCTATCGCTTCATTGACATGGATACTCGCCTATGAAGAAGGTAATGGTAGAAACACTAAAGCAATCAAAGAAGCCTTTAATACATTGTTAAGTGATGAGTATCAAGACAAAGCTCCATCACTAGGATTTGTTCCTTTGAAAGGCGAAATTCTTGAGAAATCAAGAGCTGCAGTAAAAAGAATCGGTAAATAAATCGTAAGACAAACATTTAAAAGGGGGAATTTATTTCCTCCTTTTTTTATGCAAAAAAATATTTTGATAAACCTAATATTAAAGAAAAGAGAATAAGTATGTATGTTGGAACTAATTTTAAAAACGATAATACTGTGGAGATTAAAACTATCAAAATAGAGCTAATTAAAAAGAATTTTGATGAAAAACTATCTTCAATTAAATTAAATCCAGAAAAAATAACTGCTCCAGGAATTGTATTGATTACTCCTTCGATAAAGTAATTAATCGATTTAATTCTGTTTTTTATAAAGCCTTTTCCAAAAACAAAAATCAATAAAAAACTTGGTAAAAAAATTGCAAAAGTTGATATAAATGCATACTTTAAAGCTTCATTTATTCCTCCGACCGAAAACCCTGCTTTGTATCCAATAAAACTTGTAATTAATAAGACAGGACCAGGTGTTATCTGGCCAATCATTATCCCATCTATAAATTCATTATTTGTTAACCATCCTTGTGAGACAACATAATCACTCATTAGAGGAATGATTACTAGTCCCCCTCCAAAAATAAAAAGTCCCGATTTGAAGAAGAAAAAAAACAGATTAAGATAATTTATTAAAAACTTTGAGTTTAAAGAATCCTTCAAAAAATTATAGAATTTAAAAATATCTAAAAAGAGTGTACTACTCAAAAATGAGGTTGTTGAAAATATAGATAAAGGGATCAAGCTGTAAAAATTATCTTTGAATTTCCGTAATAATATATTTATCAATCCTGCAATGGTAAGAATTGTTATGAGTGGAAATTGAATACTATTATATTTTGCAAATATAAGTAGAAATAATATTGAGCTAGAGAATAATACTCGATCTAACTTTAATCTTTTTTTTAATAGAACTAATGAAAATGAAAAAATTATTCCTGCAATAATAGGAGGATTAAAATAAATTAAATCACTTAGAAATTTTGATCCAGAATAAATTTGCCAAAAAAAGCTAAGAACTAATACCGAAATGAATCCTGGGATAATGAAACATATACCGGATATCAATCCACCAAGATAACCATTAATTTTAAGACCTATATATATTGCTAATTGAGTGGATATTGGCCCTGGAAGTAATTGACATAAACCAATACCTTTTTCAAAAGATTGGGTAGAGATTAATTTTTTATTATTTATAAGTTCATCTTCGAATAAAGAAATATGAGCATATGGTCCTCCAAAACTGAAAATACCAATTTTTAGAAAAATTTTTGCAAGTTCAATTAAGGATATTTTTGCCATTTAAATACTCTAATTTCTAAAAATTAGTTTTTATGGTGATGATAAGCTTTGTTTGATTGATGGTAATTTAAGACTCGAAATCCAAGATAATAATATTAGAAGTGATGAAAAATAAAGACAATATTGAAGACCAATACTCGGATTTCTCCCAATCATAAATAGTAAGCCAGATAGTAATGTTCCAACTAGTCTTCCAGCAGCATTTGCCATGTAATAGAAGCCAACATTTAAACTGACTTTTTCATTATCAGAGTAGGCCAAAATCATATAAGAATGTGTGGAGGAATTCATTGCAAAAACAAATCCAAAAATAGTAAGTCCTAAAATTATTGCTATCGATGGAGAACTTTCTCTCCATAATGCGACTCCTATCAAAGATGGTATGACCATTAATAAGGCACTCCAAAATTGGATGGCTTTACGATCTGGACTTTCTTTCTGGCCCCACATCTTTCTAATTGCTGGAGCCGAAGCCTGAACAATTCCATAACCTATTACCCAGGCCCCAAGAAATAATCCTATCTCCATGTAGTCCCAACCAAATGCCATATCTAGGAATACTGGAAGAGCGACAACAAACCAAACATCTCTTGCTCCAAAAAGAAAGAATCTTGCTGCTGAAAGAATATTTATTGCATTTGATTTTGAAAAAAGATCATTAAAAGCTGGTTTGGTTTTCATCTTGCCAATTTCTCCAGGCAAAATTAATGTCAATAAAAAGGCTAAGCAGAGTCCAAAACCCATAATTCCTACAGCATTATTGAATCCAAATAACTTATATAAAAGTCCACCCAAGAAAAAGCCAACTCCCTTAAGAGCATTTTTAGATCCAGTTAAAATAGCAACCCATTTAAAAAGTTGTTTTTGGCCAGTATCATTGCCATCATTTGACTCTGGAACTACTGTCTTAACAGCACTTTTAGCACTCATTTTGTTTAAATCTTTTGCTATCCCACTGACTGCTTGAGCAACCATAACGTATACGACACTAAATATTACTGGCCAATCCTCCTTAACTGGAATAAGCATGAAAAGAGCAATGATTTGAAGGATAGTCCCAATCCATAAAGTAAGCCTTAAACCATATCTTGCTCCTATCCAACCACCATATAAATTAGTAATTATTCCAAAAAACTCATAAAAAAGGAAAAGTAAAGCAATTTGTAGAGTTGTGTAACCTAGCTCATGAAAGTGACCAACAACTAATAATCTTAATGCGCCGTCAGTGAGCGTGAATGCCCAATAGTTTGCTGTTACAACACTATATTGTTGAATATTAGATAACTTCATAAAGACATAAATTAAATCTCTTTTTTGATTACATATTCAGTAAGATCTGCAAGTCTGCAGCTGTAACCCCACTCGTTGTCATACCAAGCGTATATTTTTAATAAATTTGAATTAACAACCATCGTTGATAAACTATCAACTATTGAACTTCTAGAGTCATTTACATAATCTGCAGAAACTAAAGGTCTTTCTTCGTAGCCAAGAATTCCTTTTAAATAAGTTTCTGAAGCTTCTTTAAGTGCCAAATTTACTTGTTCAACTGTCACTTTATTATTTAATTCAAAAACCGCATCTGTTAAAGAACCATTAAGTAGAGGAACTCTTACAGCATGGCCATTTAATTTTCCTTTTAATTCTGGAAAGATCTCAGCGATAGCTTTGGCAGATCCAGTAGTAGTAGGTATTAAACTTTGCATACATCCTCTTGCTCTCCTCAAATCACTTTTATAAAAATCTACTGGGACTTGAGTGTTCGTTACATCGTGAATAGTTGTAATAGCGCCATGTTTAATTGAAAAATTTTCATTAATTACCTTTACTATCGGAGCTAAACAATTTGTAGTGCAGGATGCTGCAGTTACTAATTTATGTTTGGAAGGGTCATAAAGACTTTGATTTATGCCATAAACAACATTAAGTGATTCAGCTTCTGCAACAATTCCCTTAACTGGACAAGCTACTATTACTCTTTTCATCCCTAGAGATTCAAAATAGGGATTTAGTTTTTCTGGCTTTTTATTCTTTCCTGTACATTCCAAAATAATATCTACAGAAGATTTTTCCCAAGGAACATCAAGGTAATTTTTAAAAGATGTGTAAGCTAATTTCTTTCCATCAATTATTATTTCTTTTTCTTTAACCTTTATATCTTTAACCCATCTGCCATGGACTGAATCAAATTCGAGTAGATGTGCAGCGGCATTCGAATCTCCTGCTATCTCATTAATGTGAGTTATTTCTATATCAGCTCTATTCCATAATGCTCTGAAAACTAATCTGCCAATTCTTCCAAAACCATTAATTCCAATTTTCATAACTTTGAAAACTCCTATTGAAATTATACATCAAAATATTTTGATGTATCAAGATGTTTTGATTAATGAAATCTTTTTTATTTAAGCTATATTTAGGAAAATTTAATTAATTTAAAATTGTTAAAAGATATTAGCAAAGTAAAAAAAGAAAATATATCTAAGTTGATGGTTTCATTTTCTGATCCTTTTAGGCTAGAAATAATTGACCTAATGATGGATGGAGAAGTTTGTGTTTGCGATATTATGAAATTAACTAATTTATCTCAATCAAGAATTTCATATCACATAAAAATTTTGAAAGAAGCTGGTCTTATCTCAGACAGACAAGAAGGTAGATGGGTATATTACAGCCTAAATAAAGAATCTCTCTTTTTGATCAAGGAATGGATAACTTCTTTGACAGATTATTCTTCAAATAAAAAACGTTGCTGCGAATAAATTATATTTTAGATTTTATTAATTTACTTCTGATTCCCTGTCATAAGTCATTCCTGATTGTTCCATCCACTCAGCTTTAGTTTTGCAATTTTGTTTGTGATTAAAGATGTGAAAACCTTCAATAATAATCATTATGGATAGAAGCAAAACAGGAATAAAATAAACAGGTGAAGATATTACTTCTTTATATTTGATTTGAGCTATGAATTCCCTGTATTTAAACATCTCCTTAGTTTCTATTTAATAAATAATATTCACCTATGGTTAAGTAAAGTTAAAGAAAAAATCTTTTTAAAAAATTTAGTTTAAGGATGTTTACTTAAAAAAAATAAAACCTTTCTAAATGAACCTTTTGATAATATTATTTCTTCTTACTTGAATATTTGCTGTAATTTTTTCCGCTAAAGTTGGCAGATTTGGTGGCTCCAGCATTAGATAAACTCTTCCTGATTTTTCTAAATAAACATAGTCTTCTAATACTTCACGGCTAAGCAATCTATATAAAGTTTTGGTTGATTTATAACCTAACTTTTTAGCTGTTTGGCTAATCGTATAAGCTTCCAAATGCAATGATTTTGGTTTCATCTTACAAAATTTACATTAGGTGTAATTAGCTGCTATGAAGGGATTCTATTCCATTTACCTGATCAAGCATTTGTAAAAGTGTGTCTAACTATGCAGACTTTTCCCTAGGAGAATTTTGGGGTCCGAAATTACCCCCTCCCGTACAAGAAGAAAGAACCTATATTAAAAATTAATGTTGCCTTATGTCTTATGTCATTCCTAATAAACTCTAGAAATTAAAAAACACAAAAAATAATTATCTTTTGTGGAAATAGATAAGACATAAGACATTCTCTTAAATACAAATCGGTTCAATTCTTTTTAGTGTCTTAGATAAAAATTATTCTGCCAAGACACATAAGGCATTAAATCTCATAATGTCCTTTATTAGGCAAATTTATGATTCTTGGCTCCTTTTTCTTTTGCTCAATAGACCATTCTGGATGAAACCAATAATAAGGTTTTCTCCCACCAAATCTGTATTGTTTTTTTTCATGGCCTAATTTTCTTAAGCAATCTGCGGCTTCCTTTACATCTTTATCTGTTATATGTTCATCATTTCTACAACCGCTATTAACCAAAGCTTCAACTGTCGTAAATCTATATTTATTGTGCTCTTTATTCGTCCATTCCTCTATACGTGAGTAGAAAGGGTGTTCTGCTTCGAAATTTAAATTTCTTATATTTATTTCCTCTTTATATTCATCATCCAAATCCAATATCATTCCTTCTTTATAGGCCAGCAAAGCAGCTTTCCAGATTCGATCTCTATCTTTTAAAACCTTTTTATTATTTATTAATTTCCCTTCTAGATTTATTACCCAATACCTTCTAGAACCTGTTGGATCATTTAGAAAATCAGTTCTATTACAACTTGAAACCATTATTGATGGTCTTGGATAAGAACCAATACTTCTTCCATAAGGTCTTCTAAATGTATCAATCGGACTTGATAGAAGAGCTTTTAATGTTGCTGCTTTTTCTGAATTTGGTGAGATCCTATCTAATTCTGCAATTTCAAAAATCCAACATCTTTGCAGCATCATTGCCAAATCTTGAGGCTTTGGTTGCCATGTATCAGCAAAGAACTCATCAGAAGCTAAATATCTCCAAAAAGTAGATTTTCCTGTTCCTTGCTTACCAACTAAAATGCAACAATTATCAAACTTACAACCACGATTTTTGACTCTTGCAACTGCTCCAATTAGGGTCATTTTAAGCATCTGGTCATATAACTTAGAGTCAGTTCCTAAGTAGTCGGAAGACATTGTTTCTATGTCAATTGGTTTAATTGATTTATTATCTGCAATTCTTTCAAGATATGCATTGACAGGGTGATATGTATTCTGACGAGCAGCTGTTAATAAACCATCAAAAGCAGAGTCTTTTCTAATGTTATATCCATACATATTTAGATAAGTTGAGAAGCTTTCAACAAAATCTATTTGAATAGTTTGTCCATCAAATTCCGGTTCAAGAGTTAGAAGATTATAGGTTAATCGTGGAGAACAATTATCAACTAAAAGTTCTACTAAATCTCCAGAATCAATCTTCTTTTTTCTTTCTCCTTCATAACCGCTTGGAAATTTAATTTTATTTAGAAATCCAGTACTAATAATTTGGTGTTGTCGTGTAATAGCATCAGTCACAAAATTCTCTCCTTATTCTTTTTTCTCTTTTTCTTTTAGGTCTATTTGGTGTATGTCCGTAAGTTACTTTGTTGCATCTAAGTGTAGTTTCTGCTCTATCTTTAGCGTAGATTTTCTGTTGTTCTTCAGAGAAAATTTTCCAATATTTACCATCATTTCCATGAAATCTATGGCACTCAGGCAACCCATCATAAACACCTTTATATTTATAAAATTCTTCAATTAGGGCTTGTTGTCTTTCGTATTCTTTTAAGTATTTTGGTGTTATTGGCTTACTACTATGAAAGCCATCTAACTTAAGCCAATTACAGAATTGATCGTCTGATCGAAAGGTTTCATAGTACCTTCTACGCCAACCATTCATTGCTTTTTTTCTTTCTTCTTCACTATCAAAATGCTCTGGCGCTATCCATTTACCATTTACTTTTTCCATATTCGCCACCAATCTTTTTTTATTCCAAGTTGCTCTAATAAATTTGCTATTTGCTCATGATATTTAGTTTGGATATATTCTAATATCTGAACTTTGGTTTGTAATGCACAACAATAAGCATTTGCTTGGACTAGCTCTTCAAATAGATAATCAAAAACCTTTCCATTATCACCAAGTTCAGTTGCTTTGTTATGACACCTATTTTTAAAGGTGCTTTTAAGTATTTTAGAGGGAATCGTATCCACTACTTAACCTCCTTTGCGACGAGGTCTTTCATCATCTCTTTCTTATATCTAGCTCCCTTTTGCTTCTTAGTTTCTGCGGAATGTTTAAGTAGTGCTTTTCTGCACTCCTCTAATCCATAAACACATTTCCCTTTTTCCTTTCCTTCACCTACTCGATAGAAGTGTTCTCCCGCTACAAATACATTCGCTTTTTTTAACTTATAAACAGTTCTTTCACTGCAATATAGATACTCAACTAACTTAGGAAGCTCTATCCAGTTTGTAGTAGTCATTAACCTTTGAAGGATTATTCTTCAACTCGTTATATGCAGTAAGAACAGAAGGATTCGTCATCACGAGAAATCCATTTACATTCACACCAGATTTCTCAAAGCAAATTAAATCCATTGCAATTCCAACTGAATCGTGATGAGTCAAGTTAGAAGCTTGGAGCTTCTTTCCTTTGAAAAACTTTGGTGGTCTGTTGCGTGTTCTCAATATATATGGAGTTGTTTGTTGATAATCCCCGCACTTATCGAAGGTGCATCAAATAAAGTCGAAGGTCACTACTGTGGGCTGTTTGAAGGTCGCAAATATCTGACAACTTTATTATTGCCGAGATCTGAACTAATTCAACCTAAAGTTGCACACATGGTTTCGAAGTTCCGTGGCTTTTTTATTACAAATCCAACATATTCCACGGAAAAGCTACGGATACTTTTGAGACTCTATTTTGGTATATCTGAGATCGACTGCTATGACTATCGGGGCGACAGGATTCGAACCTGCGACCTAGTGCTCCCAAAGCACCCGCTACGCAAAATGCGACAGCCCCCATGAGAAACAAGTGAGGCTATAGCTTATGAGTTGGTATGACTAGGATTAATATGAGTCTCAATATTGCATCTTACTGTTGCAAGGTATAGCATAGGTATGCAAAAGCTCGCTCAAATCTCGCTCACAAGCAACCTAGTGCCATGACGACACCACCTCGCAAAGATCCATGGGTTGAATCGTTAAGAGGAATAATAAAATCGACTTGTGGTTCGGCTTGGAGAATAACCAACGGCAAGGGTAAATTTAAACTTGATGTGAGACTAGATGACAATAGTAGAAAATACAAAACTTTTAATATTCCATGGGATAAAGCTCACGCAAGGAGAATCCAGGAAACTGTTGAGCAAATACATTTATTAACTACCCAAGGATTTTCTATTGATGAAGCGTTTAAGCGAGCAGATATTTCCAAAGACCCAAAAGTAAGAAAAAAACCAAATCCTAAAATTCTATTGGATGCGTTTGCTCAATTTGAATTATTTAAAGTTGAAACTGAGGGGATGAAGCAAAAAACATGGAATAAAGAATATGGAGGCGAAAAGAATACAAGTATTAAACCTCCAAGAATAAAGGCAACAGGTAAAACATATAGTCACTTAGTTAATGTTGCTGATGCTGAAAATGCTGAGGATTTGTTTGTAAGACTTGCTCCTAAGGTAAGCACTTCGGGCACAAGAATTAGACAGCAGGTTATTAGAAATATGGCTGCATTTTTACGTTGGGGTACAAGTTATGAGAGTAATTATTTATTAGACAAAAAATATAAGCCACCATTTGAAAAGGGTGGTGCGGGTACTTTTATTGGTAAAAAATCAGGTCAGGATATACAAGATGAGGAAGATACAAAAAGAGTACCTATTAAAGAGAATGACATTAGGGAGTTAATAGCGAGCCTACCTATTAATCAAAAACATAAATTAAATGCCAGTAGAGCAAAAGCATGGAAATTTGCGATTGAATTATTATCGGCATTTGGTTTAAGACCTGAGGAAGTACCAAATGTTGAGCTACGCAATGGTGCTTTATGGTCCATGTGGGTTAAGAAAACTGATGGGGGTACTGGTAAGCCTAGGAAGTTATTTTGTTTTACTGGATTCGATAAGGAGTGGGATTTGATTAATAGATTTAAAAAAGAAAAGCTACCTGATGTTAGTGAATTTACTGGCTTTGGAGAATCTTTATCTAATTACCTGGAGCGAAATAAAACCTGGATGGCTATGAAAAAGAAAAATGGTTATACCATGAGAAGTTTTAGGCATGGTTACTCCTACATAACTCATAAAATTACTAATTTAAGCTCCAACGAAATCTCAAAACACATGGGCCACACCGAAGAAACCCACATTAAACATTACGCTAGGTGGTTCAGCGAGGAGGATTTAGATGCAAGTTTTAAAAAGGGAATGAAGTATATAAAAAAGCAAAATGATGATGAAGAATAATAGTTAATGGTATGTGTAGGAAAAAATAATAGTAAACAGTTGTCAGCAGGGTTTTGCAGGGTTATGCTAATTGCAACAGTTGTGGTGTTCTGGATTAAATTACCAGGTGACCAACCTCTTTCTTTTTAAGATGTCGAACTATCAGCAGAAAAATTATCGTAACGTGGACCTGCTAGGTGGACTGATGATGTTAATGTTCATTCCTGAGAATTTTGATGGCAAAAAAGGCTAACAAATACTCGAAACGAGACAAAATCAGTTCTGAAATCGACCGCTTATTTAAAAATCAAAAGGGGTTAGTTTTAGAGCAGGGTAATTTTGCCTGGACTCGAGA
Source organism: Prochlorococcus marinus XMU1406 (assembly GCF_017696055.1). Taxonomy (NCBI): domain Bacteria; kingdom Bacillati; phylum Cyanobacteriota; class Cyanophyceae; order Synechococcales; family Prochlorococcaceae; genus Prochlorococcus; species Prochlorococcus marinus. The sequence continues at coordinate 13,101 of NZ_JAAORG010000002.1, read as the reverse complement.
AATGTTAGATGTCGCAGAAAGCAAAGGAATAAAGATTAACTAAGAATAGTGAGTCTAAAAAAGAATAATAGTGGAGCTATCTGGCTTAAGACACCTGATGCTGTTACAGCATGTGGCGTAAGTCGTGACACCCTGCGTAGGCGTAGGATGGAGGGCTTTTTCGTTGAGGGCACACATTACCTCCGTACATCCCCAGGGCGATCTGGGTGGTACTTATGGAATGTTGAGAAAGTCCTAGAGGTCTTAGGTAATTGGAGAGCACCACAAGCTAATGGGGTTACAAAATGACCCCAATTACTTCTATAGCTACTATTGATGATTTGATTACCTCACTACTTAAAGTGGGGTATCAAAAATCAACAGAATATCCAACAAAATACGGAACATTTTTTGTACATCAATGTACTGGTCAAAATATTCCAACAGTTAATGTAATTATTCTTCCAAAACGAAAACCAGACATTTTGGATGAAGTTTATGAGGATGGGGATGTTTGCTTTGGTGCTTTTGTTAATGCCAAATATTATCCTCACATAACTCATTGGGAGGTACATGAGGCGTTAGGTGGTTCGAATATGAAAATAGATTGGGAAATATTAGAGAATTACACCCTAGAGAAAGTTGATGAAATATTTAAGCATGAGCAACTTAAGTGGCTACATAAAGAGGAGAGCCATGCAGAATAAGGATGATTTTGAGGCCAAGCGTAAGGAGTTGGAGTTGATGTTATCGGTAGAGCATCAAATGTCAGACACTTCCAAAAACAGGCTGATTTTAAAATTATTAGACCTGTTGGAAAGTGAAATTGATACAGATTAAATTTGCGTAGCTTCACATTATTACAAGAGTGCAGCAGCCTTATGCAGGTTGCTTATCTCTTGTTGTGATCGCTTTTTTAATGAAATGGATTAATTAATTTGAGTGTAATAGCACTTATTACATTCCCAATGAATCACGAAGAGAGAGCGAAATATTACATGAAAGAGGTTAGGGGTGCACCTGTTACCGATCACATGAATTTTAGATGTCAAAAGAGGCTTGCTGTTTGGCTAAGAACCCAGGCTATGATTGAAAATCGTGACGTGAGCATGATAATTCGAAGATTAATTACCATAGCTGCTGAAATGGAGGGTTATGACCCACATGGTGCATAAATTTGAAACTGCGTTAGCTAGTGCACCTGACTCCTGGAAATATACTCCTGTTTTATTTAAGGGTGGATTTCTTAAGGCTTGGGATGACCAATTTTTTACTATTGAAGAGGCTATAGAAAAAGGTACAAATTATATTAATCCCGATAAGCCAGATAATTCTCCAATAACTTTGACAGGTTTAGGAGTGCACCTCAATCCAATTACTGAAACGTGTGGATTTGATTTTGATGGAGTTGGTTCAAATAGAAACTTTGAGCATCATTTTGGAAGATCGCCCAAAGATTTACCACCAACAATAACTACAACAAGTGGTAGGCCTGCTAGATGCCAAATGTTGTTTAGAGTGCCAAAACATTATTGGAAGTTTATAAAGGGCAAAACTATAGAACTAGAGGGTTGCTCCAAAGTTGAATTGCGTTGGGGTCATGGTATTCAATCGGTTGTAACTGGTAGGCATCCAAATCAGAAAAAGGATGGGCAGGGTTTTTATAGTTTTGTACCTGGGCGAAGTCCTAAGGATGTTGAGTTAGCTGAGTTACCTGAGTGGGCTTGTGAGCAATGGGTTGAGATTACTAGAAATTCAAATAAAAGAAATAGACCTTATTTGAAAAAGGAAACTAGGGAAGAGTTGGAGAGAGATAGTGAGCGAATTAAACCATTTTTAGAAAAATATTATCAACCTGCTACTAAATACCAGGACTATGATGATTGGTTACACGTTGGGATGTCTTTGCATCATGTAGGCAATGCCCAGGGGGATGAATTTAAGCATTTTGATGATTGGCTTAACTGGTCCGAGGGGATGACTAATTTTGATGAAAATGAATGTTATGACAAATGGGATAGTTTTGGAAAATCTGATAATCCTAGAAAATTTGGAAGTTTCTACGAAGTTGCCAAAGAAAATAATCCTGACATTTTCGAAGAAGAACCACCAAAGGTAGATAAGAAACAATTATCCAGGGAAGAAAAAATAAAATTAATTGAAGATACTATGAACGAGCTATATCAACTTGAGGTTGAGGGTGCTGATTGGAATAAGGTGCAATATCTCAAAAGTGTTTTAGGTGGTTATCACATTAATAAAAATGAAATCCAAAAGCGTTTGCTGATGATGTTTGCAGATAAAAATGGACTTAGTTTTGCTACTCCAAAAGAATCTAAACGCAGGCATAGGACATTTTCCTCATCCATTACTAAACAGGAGGCAATGGAGGTTTTACAACCTGGTTTTACTATCGAGGGTAAGGATTGCTTATTGATGGGGGAGAGTGGTGCAGGTAAGACTCTTGCAGCATTAGGGTTAAGTTATGCTCTAGCAACTGGTTGTCCTATTCTTGATGACTTATATGGAATACCAGAACCAAGGCAAGGGGCAACAGTTTGGGTCGGTTCTGATGGCGGGGATGGTGCTTTTGGAATGGTTAAAAAGTATGCCGAAATGCTTAACGTGCCTCAGCTAGATTACTGGGATGATAATTTTACTTTTATTGGTGCGGATGCTGAACAGGAGAAACCTAGTTGGGGTTTTACATTAAATGGATTAACTGAAATTGTAGAAACACTAGAGGCAGGGCATCCCAATGGGCAACCTTATAAATTGCTCGTGGCTGATAGTTTAAAAAAGATTCTTGAAATTGCTGATATAGATTTCGGTATTGGTCCTGTTGGGTTGGTTATGCAAATCGCCCAGGCTATTGCATCAAAATATAATTGCGTTTGGTTATGGCTGCATCACACTAAACCAGGAGCAGCAAAAGGAGGTTTCGGTATTGCATCAAGTGGAGGTAATTCCAATATCTACCAAATACCCTATGCGGTTCACAGATTGGTAAAACATGAACATAAGGAGCTAGGGCAAATTACTGAGTGGAATGTTGAAAAATTTAGGGGCGAAAAATCCAGGAAATTTAGATATGTATTATCTGATTATTTATTTGATCTAGTTGAGGATAATGTTGCTGATGCTGATGATAAAACCACCCAAATCCTAAAAGCTATTTTTACTGAAAGTATTACTCCTGAGGGATTAAAGACTGATGGTACGACTCCTGAGATTATTGCCAATAGTATCAATATGAAAGAAAAAACCCTTAGGAATAGACTTGGAATACTTAAAAATGATCTTAAATTGGTGGGCTACTCTAGACCCTGCTATTACCTAACAAAACAGGGGGCAAAGCAATTATCAGTAGATTGCGTATCTATTCGGGCTGAGGTTGAAGATTATATAAAGAGTGAATGGGGGAGGGTATAACTGTATTAAATAAAATCGGGATTAACTTTTAGAAATTAGTTTTATACCAATAGATTTAAGCCAAATATTGATTGGGATAATTGTGGGATAACTTCGGGATTAATTTTCCTGGTATCCCATTTTCCCATTTTTATCCCGATTAAATCCCATTTGTACCACTAAGTATAAATAAAGAATATAACTGGCTTTTTATATCTATATTTAGTGGTTCTTCCCATTTTTTGTCTGTTATCTATACCCCCACCCTATTTGGGCTGCGTCACTCAGTTTTTTGGCATTGTAAAAATTCGATTTTATGATTTAGAAAAAGCTAGGAATGATTGCTATGAGTATGAATCGTGAGATAGAGGCATTAAAAAAGAGGCTCGCTCGGGTTGCTCCGATTGCTAAGCCTCCAAAGTTATCAATGAATGTTTATCAGGAGGGCCAGGGAGAACCGATTGAGTCGCCCTGGGTATTAAACCTGATGGTAGAAAATCGGCCCATTCAAGAGGATATTTAAGCAAAAGCATTAACAGCCTCTAGTTTTTGTTTGTCGCTCACATCCAAGTATTTTTGGAGGGTTGTGAGGGACTTGTGGCCCGAAATTGATTGCAATGTTCTGAGGCTTATGCCCTTTTCATTGCCTGAGGTCAATGCGGTTCGCCTGAATCCATGCGAGCTAAATTTGGTAATTTTGGCCTTTAATGTAGCCTCATCCAATGCGTACATGAACGCCCTGGTTGATATTGGTTTATCAAAGCCATATCGCCCTGGAAACATATAGTCGTTACCAGTTAACTTTTCGCCTTTTAACCTTTGGCAATGCCTTTGGTACTCTTTAAGAGTTTTGATGAATTTAGGAGCTAGAGGAATATCCCTGGTATCCAATCGGCCTTTGGTCACGAAGTATGGAAATGTCATTTGATCTTGTCTGAAACATTCCCAAGTTAGTAACGTAGCCTCCTGGATTCGGCAGGCACAATTTCTACAAACTAATGCAAGTATTTGATGCTTATAACTAGGCAAGTGATGTATTACCTGGTCTAGCTGCTCAGGAGTAAGCGTTTTGCTTTTTCCTGACCTCTTCGCATCATGTGATGTGGTCATAATTAATTAAGTTTTAGAGGTGCTTTTTACGAGGTAGTTTTTACTTCGTATTACTATAATTTTACGAAGTCAGATAGTGTAAATAAACCAAAAGTTAGTATTATTTAGTTCAGTATTGTTTATTAATTATGGTGTTACAGATCACAAATAAAAATATTAATATTACCTATTAATTATAAAGAATAAATAAGGAGAAACTATTTGACAACAGGGGGTCTGGTAGGAATTATTTGAAACTCAGATCGACCTACGGGGTACTTAATTAATAAGTTAAATATAACATAGTTTGAATATAATTAGCAACATTTAGTAGCTAGAAAATGTAATAGTCCATATTACATAAATACAACCTAAAATTGTTATATAGCGAATGTAATTAAAGTGGAAATTGACCACGATTTTGACATTGAGAACTTCAACAGGTCAGCCAGGTGCATGAAGTGTGCCAGGCAGTTATTTCCTGATGCTAAGCAACAAGAGTCATGGGCATTGTACGCATGGCAACAATGGCAAGATCACAATATTCCACCTGAGATTTCACGCAACAAACGTAACCCGAATTGGGCCAAGGCCTTAGAAATTTGGGAAAAGCGTAAGCAAACTAAATTAAGGTATTATCCATGATTAATTACTTAGAGCAATGGGTCAATTTTTATCAAACTGAGTTTCCTGCAAAGTCAGTACCACCTATGCCAAAGAGTTCGCAAGAGTTAAATATTACCGAGAAACTAGCATTAGAAAATTATGACCAGGGGAGGTTATTTCAGAATTTATTTGGCAATAGTGGGCTAGGTGTTGGATTACCAGGGGATGTCCAACTAAGGTTGCAAAGAAATGAATTATTACCACAAGATGCACCAGCGTTAAGGGCTGCGAATCTACCGCACTATGCTCAACAATGTGAGGACCTTGGGGATGCTATTGAAAAGCAACAGGTTATTGATGAGACAGCAAAATTACAGGAAATAAATGCAGCTAAGGCAGCAAGATTAAAGGCTTGGCAAGAGTTAGACCCCATGAGCAAACTAGCTGCAAATCCTCCTAGTGCTCAGGCGGTTGCTCAGGCACGAGCAGCGTGGGGAATATCCGAGTAACTGCCAACTAATGACTAAGAAAATAAAACAACAGAAGTATAAACCTGGTTCTATAAATGACCTCAAGGAGCAGCTAGAAAATGTTGAAAATAAACTTAGAGCAGAAATGAGTTGGTTTAGGGATGAGATAGCACCACTAAAAAATAAACAACGACAACTACTGCACGAAATCGAAAAATTAACTGATGGCTAAACCTGGAAGATTACCAAGAGAGGAGCAAACATTACCTCCGAATATACAAAAGGCATTAGCTGCTAGGGCTAGTGGTTCGAATTGGAATGAAGCAGCAGAAGTTGGAAAAATTACACCAGTTAATTTAAGGAAGTGGAGAAAACATCCTGATGCAGCGGGTTATTTACAGCAATGTATCCAACATAATATTGAGGATGCTAATAGTTATATCGCTGACCATGCACCTGCATTAGCTGCAAGATTAGTTGAGTTAGGGTTGGATAGAACTACTAGACCCTATGCAGCAATCCAGGCAATAGCGGAGAGTTTCAAGATTATGAGTAATAACATTGCAGATAGAGAAAATAAAGAAGAATTGAGAACTATTAAAGCTGCATTGGATAGGTTAGAGGGTGGTACTACTTTTGATATTTACGCAGAATCAGAAGAATAAATTAATACTATATATATAGAGAAAAATTTAACGACTTTTGGAGAAATTTACTCTTATCAATAAGGATAGATCGAGGATAAAAGTATTTGAACCATTTGAGGATGTATCGAAGCCTAGTCCTAGTATTGATGCAATGATGATTTCCTATGGGTGTGTTTATAAGAGAAGTAGTAAACCAGTTATGAAAGGCAGCAGGGTAGAGACTGTAGAGAGTGCCAGGGAGGAATATAAAAAATTACTAGCTGAGGGTTGGAAGAAAACCTCAATATTTAATAGCTATTTCTAGTGATACTGAGCGACATGAGGTTGCAAAGTTATGCAAGGTATTGCAAATCCTCGCTCAAAGCTCGCTCAGTCTTATTTCCGATTTCGTGAGAACCCAATCGGGGCGACAGGATTCGAACCTGCGACCTAGTGCTCCCAAAGCACCCGCGCTACCAAGCTGCGCCACGCCCCGCTCATAAGATCTTAGTTCATAATAGACATCTATAAAAGACCAAATTCCTAAATTTTTTATAAAAATCACTTTTGAGGCTTGAAAATGAATTTTGTCGCTTGAAATAAGATGAATTAATCCAGCTTCGCCTTCAAGATAAAGAATTTCCCATACTTTTTAATCTCAACAAACAATTGTAATCAATGACTCTTATTTATTGATTTCTCATATCTATTAATTAATAGTATTATTAAAAAAATAATTTATCAAAACTTAGAGATTTATGAAATGAAGTTTGCCTTTTATTTTTTCATAATTGCTCAAATTTTAAACTTTCTAGGCGTATCTGCGGAAAAAGTTACAAAAGATACTTCTGAATTTTATCCAATTAAGTGGGAAAAAGTACGTGAAAATGATCAAAAACCTTTAAAAAAGATTATTTGGAAATCATACAAAGACGACAAAAGTTATTTTGAAAGAACAAATTTAAAAAAAAATGCAAAGAAGAATCTTGAAAAAACTCAAGAGGCTTCAACTTGGCGCAATCGTACCTTAAGGTTTTCCTTTGAGGAAATTGATATGCCAGATGCGGGCGAAAAAATGGGTTTGTATAGTATAGGGGCTTACGATCAACTAAATCCTTCGTTTTATGGAGGTATTACCCTTTACGGTGCGGCGACGGGACGCCGTGGAGGGTTCTTTACTGGTGGCTATACCCTTGGCGTGGAACGTCAGTTATTCGATAATTTGATTTTCGATGCGGGAGCCTATGTGGGTGCCGGAGGCGGAGGTGCTGCGGCGCAAGGAGGAGGGCTGATGATCCGCCCCCATATCGGTCTCAAATATGACTTTACTTGGAGCGAACTTGGCCTGAATTATACCTATATAGACTTCCCATATGGAGATATTTCAAGTGATGCAATTGCGCTTTCACTTGATATTCCATTCAGTTCATTGACGTTCAATTTGGAAGATGATGGACTGACTGTGGCTGATTACTTCGGAGTTGATTGGAGCAATGTGAGCCGCCATCGATCTCACCTAGCCGCCCGCGTTCGTGCCTATTCTCCCGCCAGCGGAAGCAAAACCACCTCGGGTGGGGTACTTAATAATTCATTGGGGCTAGTCGGTGTAGAGTACGCTTATTTTCTTGATGATAACTGGTTTACTACCTTTGAAACTGCTGGTGCCCTATCAGGTGGGGTAGGCGGATACGCAGAACTTTTAGCTGGGATAGGCTATCGCCTCCCCTTAACCAAAAATGATCGTCTTGCCCTACTCCCCGCACTAACTATTGGCGGCGCAGGTGGCGGGGGGGTCGATACCGCCGGAGGATTTGTTACCCGAGCAAATATAGGATTGGAATACAGACTTTCTTCTGATCTCAGTCTAATTATGGATGGCGGCTATCTTACCGCTCCAGATGGTAATTTTGACACCTCATATCTCGGATTAAATTTGGCATATGTAATGGAAATTTTTGCTCAGGATCAAAAAGGAGCGCCTTTAAGAAAAACAGACCCTGTAAAAACTATCAAATGGCGCTTCCGACCGGCGCACCAATGGTACTTTGATGCTCAACGTAAGGGAGGCTCTTCACGCGACATGCAACTTTTAGGAGGCAAAATTGATTGGATGGGCGGAGATTGGTGGTATCTTACAGGACAAGGATTAAGCGCGTATGGAGGAGGAGCAGGTGGCTATTCAGAGGGACATTGGGGTGTAGGCATTCTTGGACCAACCTGGAAGAACCTGCGACTCTACGGCGAAATGCTCATTGGTGCCGGAGGGGGAGGAGGCGTTGATAGCGGTAGCGCTCTATTGTTCAAACCTAGTATCGGATTGGAGTACAATCTAAATAAAGATTTGAGCCTTCAAACTGGCATAGGAAAAGTCATCTCTAAAGAAGGTAATCTGGATGCAAATACCTTTGAAGCTAGTTTGGTTTGGCGTTTTGGGACTCCAAAATAAGGCCCTCAATCCTGGAACTAGGATGGCAATAAACTTGGGCCATTAAATCTTAAAAAAAGACCAAGTCGTGATCGTATACAAATATTAATTTATTGCGAAGGCACCCGCGCTACAAAAATTTTGTCCCTTTCTTTCGCTTAATGACTCATAATAAAATTAAAAAAGTCATTTATTGCAATAAGTCTCGTTTGTAAAAGGTATGCTCCCAAAGCACCCTCGCTACCAAGCTGCGCCATGCTCTACTTAAAAGAACCTAGTTCATAAAAGAAATCTATAAAGACTAATAAAATAAGTTTTTTTATAAAAAATCTTTTTTTAGGCTAGAAAATGATTTTTGTCACTATTAGTAGATATAGAATAAAGGAAAGATGGTTTTTTGGTTTTTATATTTATCACTCTATGGAAATATCTGATAATTAAATTATTTTGAAGAATTATCATCATAAATAATGTTTGAATTTTGAAATTATGAAAAATCTAGAGAGTTTGATTAAAACATATAATGATTTCCCCAAAAAAGGTATTGCTTTCAAAGATATCCTTGGAATAATTCAGGATATTGAAGTTTTTAGGGAACTAATCCTTAAGATGTCTTCAAGCAAAATAATAAAAAGTTCTGATGCGATTATCTCAATAGAGGCTAGAGGTTTTATTTTTGGCTCGGCAATTTCCCTTCAAGCATCGAAACCAATGTTAGTAGCAAGGAAGCCGGGAAAACTTCCCGGGGAACTCATAAAAGGAAACTACTTTTTAGAATATGGGAAAAGCTCTTTATCAATACAAAAGGAGTCTCTTGAGAAATTTAGTTCTTATGCAATTGTTGATGACTTGCTTGCTACCGGTGGCACAATTGAATGTGTAGCTGATTTAATAAGAAAAAGTGGTAAAGATGTATGTGGTTTAGTTACAGTTGTTGAACTTATGGAGCTTGAGGGAAGATCTCGATTTAATTTTCCTGTCGAATCTATGCTGTGTATTTAAGTAAATTAAAACATTAATTTTTGAAATTTATGATAAACAACTTCTCTATCTTCCTTAACCTAAACTATACCTAATGAACCTGCTGTGAAACCAATTATCAAAAAAAATACAAATTCTGCCAAATCCCTTGGCAAAGAATTAACCAATAAATTAAAATGAGTCATTTGACCTTGTGCTCCTCAGGTTTATAAAATTTTTAAAAATATAACTAAGAAATTCTTTTATTGAGGTAATATCTATTATTTTTTTCTTTTTTCTAAAGATTTTGAACTGAATTCAAAAAATGTTTGTTGTACAAATTATTTATTAAGTGTATTTTTGTTATTATAAGTTAGTCTCAACTATCTCTTGATGGAATATAAAAAAAAGTCATTAGCAAGTCTTGATATAAAAAAAGATTATGAAGAAATAGATACACGTTTAGCATCTGGTTGGTACGTTGATGATTTTCATATTTCAAAAAAGAAAATTTATAAAACAAAGAAAACTTCTTTCAAAATTTCAAAGAAAATAAATTCATAATCTTTTTTTAATATCTTAATTGAAGATACTAAAAATTGATTTTTGCAATCTAGCTGTAATTTTTGAAATTTTTTAGAAATTATAATTTATCAGTATTCAAAGTAACTTAACCATTTTTCAAGATATTGATTCGAATTTTTAAAATATTTTTCGTAATTTTTCCACTTATTTATTGATGATTTGTAAAGTGGCTGAACAACTTGTGAAGAAGAGGGAGTATTTATTTTCCCTCTTTCATTTGCAGTATTTCTATAATTTTTTATATTGTCATCCCAAGTAACATCCAAGAAATCTAAAATTTTTAAAATATGTTTATCAAAATCCTCTATTAAATCTTCGTATTTAGATGTGATGTAATTCATTTTTAATTTTTCCTTATAGTCCAACCAAGTACTCATGGTCAAATCATAAATTCTCGAAGCTGATTCTATGCTTCGGAAGTTAGCCATCGCATTGTTAGGTTCGAAAGATTGTTGAAAGCAAGATAAAACAGTATCGTATGGATTTCTATGTGTGAAAATTATTTTTGAGTTTGGAAATAATAAATTGACGAGAGGTAAGCAAACAGTTTGAAAAGGAAATTTATCAATCAATATCTTTGCGTTTTTATTATCACAATTATTATGCAAAATTTCCAAATAGTGATTGCGTAAATAATCTAGATCTTTACTAGTTAACTGATGGAGTTTATCAAGAGAACATTTGAATTTTGACTTTATCATTTGTTCGACAGAATTAATTAATGGTTTTTCCTCTAAAACATCAATTTCAGGATGGCTTCTTAGAATTGTGTCTAGTAATGTAGTACCTGATCTAGGGAAACCTATAAGAAATACTGGTGATTCTTTAATTATTTTTGTATCTTTGGTTTTTACCAAAAAAGCATCTTTGTCAATATTTTTTCTATATGTGTGTATGTAATTTTGAAAAATTTTTGGGTTGGTAGTCTCATATTTTAAATTAAGTTGACTTTTCTCAAAACATTTAAAGGCTTCATCATAATTTTTAACTTTTTCTTCAATAAATGCTTTAAAAGACCAATAAAGGAGATTTGTAGAATGATCAGTATTTTTTATCCATTCATTAGAAACTTGGTCAATATATTTTTTTGCTGTAATGAAATCCTTTTCTCTAAAAAAGATTCTAGCTTTAAACATAAGTATCTCATTTATGACATTTTCATTTTGGTTTAAACTTTCAATTTTATTTTTTAATTTGCTTATCTTGTTCGTTTTCTCGTAAAGTCTGAAAAGATTTCTGTATGCATAATTGTATTTTTCGTTAATTTCAATTGCACTAAGAAATAATTCTTCTGCCTCTTTTAACTTATCAAGATCTATTTTAATTGACCCTAAATTAACGTAGGCTAATTCAAATTTAGGATTGAAATTAATTGCTTTTTGGGTAAACTTTTCCGCCTCAATGAGATTGCCCTGCTTTGATAGAAGAGAACCGAGATTATTATACGCAATAGAAAAATCTGATTTTATTTCAATAGCTTTACGGTAACAGAGTTCTGCCTCCTTGTTATTTTTTTTATTGGAAAGAATGTTACCTAAATTATTTAGTGCCATTGGCGAAGATGAATTTATACTAAGTGCCTTTCTTAAGCATTGTTCTCCTTCATCAAATTTCTCTAATTCATTTAATACTGCTCCAAGGTTAGTAAGGGCAAAATCAAAGCTGGGATTAATTTTAAGAGCAACTTTTAAGAATTTTTCTGCTTGCTTAGGGTTTCCTGAATCTTTCAAGACGCAGGCTAAATTGACTAGTGCATTAATATCTTTTGGGTTTATTTCTAAAATCTTTTTTAAAAAAAATTCTGCTTTTTGGAGATTACCTTCTCCTACTAATATTCCGGCCATAATGGAATAGGACCTTAAATATTTGGGATTTAATTCAATAGCTTTATTCAAAATATTTTTAGCAGTATCACTTCTACCTTTTGCCACAAGAACATTTGCTAAGTTTGGGTATGCCTCTATACGGTCTGGGAATTTTTTAATTGATTCTTCAAATAACAATATTGCTTTATCAACCTGTTTTATTTGAGAATAAATACTTCCTAAATTATTAAATATCCTGGGATCATAGATTTTATTTTGAATTAAAAAATTATATATTTCTGACGCTTCTTTGATTTTTCCTTTTGAATGTAATGCTAATGCATTTGAAATCAATTTATCTTTCTGCAAACTACTGGCTTTTTCTTTTAACTTTTTTTTGGTTCTATTGTTATTCCCAAATCCTTTCATGCCTTTTTCTTAGTTATAGATTTAAACTTAACTTCGAATTGTTATTAGTGCTTCTCAAAAATCACAAAATCTTGTGAATTTCAACATTTATTGTTTGAAAATTCTTTTTCAGGGACACAAATATTATCGTCACATTCTCATAACTAAATTTTATGACTTTATTTTGTCTAGCTTAAATCGCAGTTGTATCAAATGATTTTGAGTATTTAATTTAAATTTTTTTCAAATAGAATTTATAAATACAAGATATGAACAAAAAAGTATCCGCTGATACTTGAAAAAATGATAATTTTTACGTTATCTTAAGGTGTCCTTTAAATTTCGTGTGAGGAAATTTATGAAGCTTTTTAAGAGCTTGCTCGTGGCACCTGCAACATTAGGCTTATTAGCCCCTATGACAGCATCTGCTAACGAAGTTACAATCAATGATTTTAATGCTGCAGAAGAAATTGCAGTTACAAATAGTCGTGTTGACGGCTTAGAAGCTAGATTCAATGATCTTGAAGCTGGTTCATTCTCAGAAACAACTACAGCATCTTTCGGTGTTGATTTTCTTGTTGGTGCTGTTGATCAGGGTACATCTGAAAAAACAGAATTCGCCTACCAAATGGGTATTGGCTTAGAAACTAGCTTTACTGGCGAAGATTCATTAGCTGCAACTATTGACATAGGTAATGCTTCAGGTACATCATCTCTTTCTGGTACATCTGGAATGA
>NZ_JAAORG010000001.1:900000-1019189 GCF_017696055.1 Prochlorococcus marinus XMU1406 | reverse complement strand
CTGAGTACTACACTTACGAAGCTTCATACTCTTATCCAATAAATGATGGTATGACAATCACTCCAGGTGTATTCATCCAAGAGGGTTCAACTGACAAAACTGGTTTCGCAGTTAAAACATCATTTAGTTTCTAATTAAATTAATTTAATTATTAATTAAAACTACACACTTAAAAAGACCTACCTAAATGGTAGGTCTTTTTTTATGATTATTTTTTAAAATTTTTAAAAATCTTTTATATTCTTTAATTACTAATAAAATTAGTACAAATTTTTTAATTTGATAAAATGAAAAAACTAAATATTTACAAATGCCCCCAATATTTAAATGTTTAATTTGTAGAAAAGATATTGAAAGATCTACTAAGGCATTTTGGAGTAAAAAAGGTCATCTTTTGTGTTCTACATGTTTGGATAATATAGATAAAAAGAAAATTTGATTATTAAATTCAGAAAAAACTTGACTAAAGGTAGTTTTTTGAAAGCAAGATAGGCGTTATTAAAAGAACAAAAATATAATTTATGGTCACTCCTATAATGTCTGTTTTGGCAACTCTTATAAAAATTCTTTTGGCTACTAGCAATTATTTTTGGATATGAGATTAAGTCTTAAATAGTTAAAATTTCATAAAAAACCTCAAATACTTTGGAATTAAAAAAGAAATTTAATTTCAAAGTACTTGAGGATTGATAATTTAAAGTGCAATTTTAATAATACACCTAATAAATTGATGCTAAATGATTAGAGGTTTTAAGCTTTGAATAGCTAAGAATTAAAACCAACCAGGAATGATTTGTCCAGTGGTTACGTATGCGCCAACTGCTGCAACGAAACCTAACATTGCGGCCCAACCATTAAAACGTTCTGCTTCAGGTGTCATGATTAAAAATTAAATGTGTATGTGTATTATTGTAACAGGAATTATGAAGCTTTGTAAAGTAATTTTTAGTTTTTTTGCAGAATTTAATTATTTTGAAAAAAATCTACTTTATTTTTACGCTACTGTCACAAATATGTGTAAATGATGGATTCTCGTCCAGCAAATATTTAAATAAGAAATTTCAAATAATTCATAGTAAGTTAATTGAAGTTTTAAATGAAATTGAGTAGTATTCACTTCAACTTGATAAGATTTAAAACTGCTTTATGTTTTAAGCTCCTAAATATAAGTCCTAGATTTATTTAAAAACGAATTTGCTTGAAATTTTCCTCAAAACCAGAAATAGTTTAAATCTACATGATTAGTAAGGTATATTTAAAGTTTTTGAATTTATTGTCTTTCAATTTTAAAAAGATGAACTCAATAAAAAATGTGGGTCGCCTGAGATTCGAACTCAGGACCAGCCGGTTAAAAGCCGGATGCTCTACCGCTGAGCTAGCGACCCATTTTGTAAAATCGAGTACATATGAAATTATCCCTTTTTAAGGTAAAAAAAACAACTTTTTATCTCAAGTTGAACAATAGAAAAACAATTCTTAACTTATGAAATAAAAAATTAAAATATCTCTCTAAATTTACAGTTAAAAGTTAAAATGATTTGGTAAATAACAGAATTTCTAAAATGCTCAGAACAATCGTAGTTTTTGCTCCCATTATCGCTGCTTTAGCTTGGGTTGTGTTTAACATACAGAAACCAGCAAGAGAGCAATTCAATAGAGACTTTTTGGGCAAGGATTAATTTAATTGATAGATAAAGAAGTAATAGTAATTGGAGCTGGTCTTGCGGGATCTGAAGCTGCTTGGCAAGTGGCTAGTTCTGGCATACCTGTCAAATTAGTTGAAATGAGACCTATAAAATCAACTCCAGCTCATCATACTGCTGAATTTGGAGAATTAGTTTGTAGTAATAGTTTTGGAGCTTTAAGCCCTGATAGAGCTGCAGGCCTATTGCAAAAAGAACTTAGAATTTTTAAGTCATTGATAGTTCAAACAGCAGACAAATTTTCTGTTCCAGCTGGAGGAGCTTTGGCGGTTGATAGATCTAAATTTAGTATCGCTTTAACTGAAGCTTTATCTAATCATCCTTTAATTGAAATTAAGAGATTTGAACAATTGGATCTCCCAAGCAAAGAAAATATAACGATTCTTGCGACTGGTCCATTAACTGCAGATGAGTTGTCCTTTAAAATTCAAGCTTTTACAGGAATCGATGCGTGTCATTTTTTTGATGCCGCTAGTCCTATTATTTACGGAGATACTATTGATCAGGAGATTGTATTTAAAGCTAGTAGATACGACAAAGGAGATCCCGCATATTTTAATTGCCCTATGGATGAGAATCATTACATCCATTTCAGAAATGAACTAATAAGAGGAGAACAAGCTAATTTAAAAGATTTTGAGAAAGAATCAGCTAATTTCTTTGAAGCTTGCTTACCAATTGAAGAAATTGCTAGAAGAGGAGTTGATACAATGAGATTTGGACCTTTGAAATCTATAGGGTTGTGGAATCCAAAATGGGGAGATTTATTTGATAGGGAAAATAGATTGAAAAAGCGACCCCACGCAGTTGTCCAATTAAGGAAAGAAGATTTAGAAGGCAAATTATTAAATATGGTAGGTTTCCAAACTAACCTCAAATGGTCAGAGCAAAAAAGAATATTTAGGATGATTCCTGGCTTAGAAAAGGCTGAGTTTGTACGTTTTGGAGTAATGCATAGAAATACATTTTTAGAATCTCCAAAATTACTTTTACCAACATTGCAATTTATAAAAAGAGAAAATCTTTTTGCTGCGGGCCAAATAACGGGGACGGAAGGTTATGCAGCAGCAGCGGCAGGGGGGTTGATTGCTGGAATAAATGCATCCTTATTAGCTAAAGGTAAAAAACCAGTAAGTTTTCCTAGAGAATCAATGATTGGTTCTCTAATAAATTTCATCAGTAATAAAAATCAAATTTTGTCTAATCAGAAAAAGAATAAATTCCAACCAATGCCTGCTTCATTTGGTTTAGTTCCTGAACTAACTAAAAGAATTAAAGATAAAAGGTTAAGGTACAAAGCTTATCAAGAAAGATCTACAGAAGCCTTAAGTGAATTTAAAAATATACTAAATGCTTGTTTCGAAAGAGACCACTTACTTAGCAAAATTTACTAAGATTAATTATCAAAGATCCAAAAATGAAATTTAATAAGGAAAATTTCGATGCAATTGTTATTGGCTCAGGAATAGGAGGCTTAGTAACCGCATCACAACTGGCTTCTAAGGGAGTTCGAGTATTAGTTCTTGAGAAATATATTATTCCAGGGGGAAGTGGGGGCTCTTTTAAGAGAAAGGGTTATACCTTTGATGTTGGGGCTTCAATGATATTTGGATTTGGAGATAAAGGTTATACCAATTTATTGACTCGCGCTCTAAAAGATGTAGATGAGAAATGCGAAACTATTCCTGATCCTGTTCAACTGGAATATCATCTACCACAAAATTTTAATATTTCTGTAGATAAAAATTATGAGCAATTTATAAAAAAATTATCAGCGAGTTTCCCTAAGGAAATAATTGGTATCAAGAAATTCTATGATACTTGTGCAAGTGTCTTTAAGTGTTTAGATTCAATGCCTCTTTTATCAATAGAGGATCCAGTTTATCTTTTTAAAGTTTTCTTTAAATCCCCATTATCCTGTTTAGGATTAGCTAGATGGTTACCAGTAAATGCAGGAGATGTTGCGAGAAAGTTTATAAAAGATCCTGAACTTTTAAGATTTATCGATATCGAATGTTTTTGTTGGTCTGTAATGCCAGCACTCAAAACTCCTATGATTAATGCGGGAATGGTGTTTACTGATAGGCATGCTGGAGGTATAAATTATCCAAAAGGGGGAGTAGGTACCATAGCAGATAAGTTAGTTAATGGGATCCAAAAATTAGGAGGCAAAATTAGATACAAAGCCAATGTGACTGAAATCCTTTTAAAGGATGAGAAAGCGGTAGGAGTAAAGCTTTCAAATGGGGAAGAGATTTATTCAAATATTGTTGTATCCAACTCCACTAGATGGGACACATTTGGATTAAAAAATAAAGATAAAGGATTAATTCCGAGTAAAAACGTTCCAAAAAGTGAATATAAGTGGTCAGAAACTTATAAACCCTCACCTTCTTTTGTTTCGATTCACCTTGGGGTAGAAAAAAATCTAATTACCGATAATTTTAATTGTCATCATATAATCGTTGAAAATTGGGATGAATTAGAAAGTGAAAAGGGAGTTATTTTTGTTTCTATACCTACTTTGCTTGACTCGTCTTTAGCTCCAGAAGGTAAACATATCGTACATGCATTTACTCCATCATCAATGAGTGAATGGGAAGGCCTATCAAGGAAAGAATATTTGCAAAAGAAAGAAAAATACTTTTCATTTCTTGTTGAAAAAATATCAACTATTCTTCCTAATCTTGAACAAAATATCGATCACAAAGAAATTGGTACTCCCAAAACTCATAAAAAGTTCCTTGGAAGATATGAAGGTAGTTATGGGCCAATTCCTAGTAAAAAGTTGCTTGGACTTTTGCCAATGCCTTTCAACACAACCAAAATTAAAAACCTTTATTGTGTAGGAGATTCATGCTTTCCTGGCCAAGGCCTAAATGCAGTTGCTTTTAGTGGATACGCATGCGCTCATAAAATAGGTGCAAAATTAAACATAAACAGTTTTAAATTGCCAGAGTAAATAGATTTCTTTGAAATGATAGAAAAGTTTAAAACTCTTTTTTTTGTGAAAAGTTCCTTAATATCCCTATATTTAGCACTTACAATTCCTATCCCATTTGTTTCAGTTGATAATTTAAAAATTCCTTCTATTATTACATTCTTCTTAGGCCTTTATTTAATTATCAATATCACAAGTGATTATGTAGAAACTTGTAATAAAAAAATTTCCTACAAAACTAGCTTTATTTCTAAAGCCTTAGGAAAAAAAAATTGGGAGATTTCTTGGAAAGATATTAAATTAATCAAATCTTTACCAACTAGTCAGGGTAGTAAAGTTTATTACTTTAATACTTATCAAGGTGAAAATTTTCTTGTCCCACAAAGGGTGGAAAATTTTGAAAAATTTGTATTAACTGTTTCCAGCAATACAGGAATTTCTATTAATGAAATATCCTATATATCACCATTATGGACATATAAATTACTGACATTACTATCAGTTTTAATGATTTTTGGTGAACTTTTTGCCTTTCTAAATTAAATATTATCAATACTGAATCGATAACCTTGTTGTCTAACAGTGGTTATACCCCCACCTTCCCCTAAGCCAGCCTGCTCTAATTTTCTCCGCAAAGTTAATACCTGAGTATCTACAGACCTTGGCCCTCCACTGAAGGGTGGCCAGGCCATCCTTAAAAGCTCTTGACGACTTCTTACCATTCCAGGTGGCATAAGAAGAGCACAAAGCAGTGCAAACTCCCTAGGGCTTAATTCCACGGGCTTCTCGCTAAGAGTAACTTGTCTTAAAAGAAGATGAACTTCTAAAGGTCCAACCTCAACTTTTTCTTGTAATCCGATCCGGCCCCTTTTTAGGAGTGTTCTACATCGAGCTGCAAGCTCTTCGAGACCAAAAGGTTTTCTAAGAACATCATCTGCCCCTTCATCTAATAGAGTTACTAATGCTTCGACACCTGATCTTGCCGTTAAAACTATGACAGAAGACCCTAATTGTTGGGCTAATCTCATTGCAGTATTCTGGTCAAGGATTTCTGCGCTAACTAAAAGGTCAGGTGATTGTTCTCTGCATAAGTCAATAGCTTCTGCAGCTGTACCCACAGCTGCCGCTAGATGGCCATCTTGGCGAAGTCTTTGCACAAGGACCGTTCTAAGTGTGGGGTGAGGTTCAACAACTAGTACTCTCGAGGGAGTTTGAGAGCTCGTAGGCAATTGTGCACTGCCAGAAGTTGAAGCTAAGATTTGCTCAGTTGATTGCATTCTTAATTACTGTTTGGCCAGGCAATTTTTAATCATCCTTAATAAGGTATAACAAATGCTAAATAAAAATAAGAATCTATCGAATTATGACATCATTTGAAAATCCCAAAGCAATTCGTCATTTTCAATCAATTTGTGATAGTTGCCAGGACTTAGTTACTCGTTTTCATACACCATATGATATTAAATTATATAGTGATGGCTATCTCCAAGCCTTAAGGAATTGCAGTAGTTTAGAGCAAAAGGATCAAGAGAAGTTAGAAAGATTAATTGAAAGATGGATTTTAGATCCGTCAAGTTTTATTGATCCAGAGGGAGATGGAAATAAAGGTTTTTTTGATAAAAAAAGAATTTAAAATATTAATTTTTATTAATCAATTCAGTATTTATACTTACTAATTGTTTTAAGACGCTAATTCAATTTCTATTTTTTCTTTAAGAGATCCTGAGTTGTACATTTCAATAAGAATATCTGATCCACCAAGAAATTCTCCTTTTAAGTAAACTTGAGGAATTGTTGGCCAATCTGAATATTCTTTGATACCTTCTCGTATATCAAAATCACTTAAAACATCAAAAGTACCAAATTCTACCCCTAAGGAATTTAGTATTTGAACTACATTGTTGGAGAAACCGCATTGAGGCATTAATTTTGTCCCTTTCATGAAAACCATTACTGGATTTGAATCAATCAGTTTTTGTATTTTATCTTTTGTTAGGTTGTCCATAATTCAATTTGGAGTTTCTGTTTTTAATGCCAGTGCATGGATAGTCTCTGAAGCTAATTCTTCCTTCAAAGCGGAATATACTAGCTGATGTTGTTTAACTAATGATAATCCATTGAATTGAGATGCAATTACAGTTACTTGCAAATGATCATTTCCCTTAAGGTTTTCAACAAAAACTTGGGAACTTGGAATTTTTTTAGTGATTAAATTAATTACTTCTGCTTTTGTAATCATAATAAATTTTAATTAACCTTTGTATTTTGTTTCAACAAATCCTAGTTGGATCAATCTTTCATAAGCTTCTTTACCTTCTTGACTATTTGGTGACATTATTCTAATTGTTTCAACAAGTAAGGGTACAGCAACCTCAGGCTTTTCAGTTTTTATATACAAAGAGGCTAATCTCTCATTTGATGCTGCCAAAATTTGTAATGTTTGCTTACCTTTCCTTTGCATTTCATTTGGTATTCTTGCATCAATTCCTTTGAAGGATGAATTTAGATCAGAATAAAAAGATGCAAGTTGCTTTGCTAATTTTCTAGCGTCCAGGTAAAAATCTTTAGCTTTTTCGAAATCTCCGTTTTTAATATATTGGTCACCTTGTTTTATGTAATATTCTACGTTGGAGATGGAAAGCTTTTTACTCTCACTTGAGAGTACTCTGTATTCTTTTGGATTCTTTATTTCTGCATAAACCTCATTTTTGTAAGGGACATTTCCAAAAAAAATAAATAAAATTGGGATAAATTTTAATAATTTCATTTTCTTATTCAATTATTAAAATTTATAGTAACTTATTGCAGATTCATCTACCTACTTTTTTTAATGCTTTTTCTTCCTCATGGGTCATTTTTTCATTTAGAAATATATTAAATTCCTTGATAGTTAAGTTTAAGTAATCATTAATTGCTATTGGTTGTCCAAAGGATAAACAAAATTCGCCCCTAAAGTTCGGAGGAACTTTGCTATAGGCAATTCCAATTGGAATAATAATAATTGATGCTGTTTTTTTTGTAGCTAATCTAGCTAATCTATATAGTCCTTCTTTGAGAACTAATTTTTTTCCATATTTATTAATCATTCCTTCTGGGAAAACGACTAATTGTTCTCCTTTTTCTATGAGATCAATCGAATATCTTAACGCTGAGAGAGATGGCGATAATTGATTTATTGAAAAACATCCAAGTCTTTTTAAAAACCAACCTTGTATTCCTCTCATTTCGGATTTAGTAACCATAAATCTACAATCCTTTTTTGTTACCCTTCTACCCATTGCCATGGTGAGTATTAAGCCGTCCCATCTTGATCTGTGGGTTGGCGCCAAAATAATAGAGGAATTTACTGGAATCGAAAAACCATTATTTAATATTTTCTTTTTTTTAAAAAAGAACTGTAAAAGAATGTCCTGCGTAACGAACATTGCAATAAATCCCAATGCAGGGTTGATTTTATGCAAAATATATAAGGATTTCTTCTTCAAGTTCAATTTACTATATATTAATAATTTAAGTGTTTGCCTTTTTTTATTAGCTATTATTGGGCGGTTACTAGATTGTCTGAAAACTAAGATTTTTAAAATTATGGCTACTTTAGGAGTAAACATTGATCATATTGCAAATGTGAGGCAAGCAAGGAAAACTGTAGAACCTGACCCTGTACAATTTGCTTTTTTAGCTGAATTAGGAGGCGCAGATTCCATAACAGTTCATTTAAGAGAAGATAGAAGACATATACAAGATAGAGACGTATTTCTTTTGAAAGAGACTATAAAAACAAAACTCAATTTAGAAATGGCTGCAACACCAGAAATGTTAGAAATTGCCAAAAAAATTTTCCCCGATTACGTAACGCTCGTTCCAGAGAAACGAGAGGAGGTTACTACTGAAGGAGGGTTGGATGTAAAAAGTAATTTGCAATACCTCAAGAGTTTTGTTGGAAATTTAAAAGAATCAAATATTGAAGTCAGTGCATTTATTGAACCTCTTAGTGCCCAGATAAATTATTCCAAAGAAATAGGGTTTAACTTTATAGAACTACATACCGGAAAATATGCTGAACTATCAGGATCTGAACAGTATAAAGAGCTCCAAAGGATTATAGAGTCTACACATTTAGCAAATGATCTTGGTTTAGTTGTTAATGCTGGACATGGCCTTAACTACAACAATGTTAGAAAAATTGCATCAATTAACAATATGAACGAGTTAAACATAGGCCATAGTATTGTTGCAAGGGCTTTAGCGATAGGATTAGAAAAGTCTGTACGTGAAATGAAGTCCCTTATTACATCAAATTAACTTTCAAAATGACAACATATTTTTTCGTCGCGGCAAGTGAAAAGTTTTTAACAGTTGAAGAACCAATTGAGGAAATTTTAAAAGAGAGGATGAGGAACTATAAAGAAAACAATAAAGAAATAGATTTCTGGCTCTTAAAAAATCCATCATTTTTGCAAACCACCCAATTTGTTGATCTAAAAGCAAAGATTCCATCACCATCAGCAGCTATTTTATCGACGGATAAAAAATTTATAACTTTCTTGAAGCTGCGTTTAGAGTTTGTTGCTGTTGGGGAATTCGAATTTCCTAATGCAGAAATAACTGATCCATTTAAAGTTGAGTAATATAATCAACTAGTAAATTGCTCAATCTATATAAGTCAAACAAAATTGAAGTGATTAGTGAGCTATTGGCAGAAGAATTAAAAATATGTCCTCCTCATATAACTGATAATTTAGAAATAGCTGTTCCTAATTATTTTTTGGGGAAATGGTTAAGTGAACAAATAACTATAAAAAACAAAATAAGTGCTCTTTATGAATTTAAGACAATATCAAATTTCACGGAATCATTATTGACAAATTTTTTCCCAGGCATTGATATGGGTTTATGGAATTTTGAGTCAATTAAGTGGGCCATTATTGATTCATTAGAAGAATTAAATAGCTTTAAAGAATCATTTCCTCTTAAAAATTGGATTAACAAATATTTGGATAATGAAAAAACAATTGATGGAGACATATATAACCTTACAAAAAAGATTGCTAACAATTTCATTGATTATCTAATTTTTAGACCTGAAATGATTGCTGAATGGAATAGATATGAAATTAATTCACTTAATCTATTTAAGAATTTAAATTCAGATCAATTTTGGCAGCCTATTTTGTATAAATTATTAGAGAAAAAGATATCTGAAAAGCCTTCATGTTTATATATGATTGAACTAATAAAGAATTTAAGAAAAATTAAAAACGTTAAAATTAAAGTACCAAATCAAATTTATATTATTTCCGATCATAACTTATCTAAACTACATATAAACTTTTATTCAGAACTTTCAAAATTTACTAAGGTAAATTTATATTTATTATCTGGAGGAGATGATTTATGGAATAGAATAAATCTTCTTGAAGGGGAGTTGGAATTTGATAACTTTAAAAGTAAATCGAATTTAAACAATTTAAATATAGAGAAGATATTTGGTAATTTTGGAGCAAACTTTCAGAAATTAATTGAGGAAAATATTTATAAAGAAGGTATAAATTTAAAAAATAATTTAATATATATTGATCCAACAACTAATTTTCATGAGAAGAAAGATATTCCTCTTCTTAATCAAATACAAAAAAGACTAATTGATAATAACAGCAATGATTTTAACGTAAATGAAAGGGATGATTCAATATTACTTTGTGAGCATTTTAATCAGAATAGTCAATTAGAATATATAAGAAATAAGATTATAGAAATAATAAATTCTTGCGAGAATATTAAATATAGTGATATTGCTATTTTATGTCCAAAAACTAATCAAATCAAACCTTATCTAAAGTATATCTTCAATAATGAGTTAATTAATGGTGAAAAGATACCTTATTTTTTTATTGATGATAATAATTATGATTCTCCAGATATTTATAAATTTTTAATTGACATCACTGAAATAGCAAATGAGAAAATTACACTTGAAAAAATAGATTATATTCTTTCTAAAAAAGTAACGCAGAACATTTTTGATTTTGATATTACTGAGAAGGATGAAATTATTTTCTTACTAACCCAAGTTGGTTTTCATTGGGGATTAGATGCTAATGAAAGATTAGGGGAAGAAAAAAATACTCTAGAGTGGTGCATAAATAGAATTATTTTAGGCTTGATTTATGACAAAGAAGAAAATTTAAGTACTTTTAATTTAAAACCATTTAGTTTGAAAAATATAAGTTTGGATTTGAATAAATGGGTTAAATTATTACTTGATTTTAAAAAATATATTAATTTGCTAAGGGGATCTTTTTCTTACTCAAGTTGGGTTGAAAAGATAAAATTCGTATTGAAAAGTATTGCTTATTCTAATGGAAATTTTAATTTAGAAATAAGTGAAATAAATAGAATTCTTGATAATCACTCAATACCTTTAATCCCTGATGATCTTATTTTGTTAAATGTTTTTAGAGAGATATTAATTTCTTGCATAAATGAAGCTAAATATCAAAGCAAATCACGTATCAACAAGATCCTTGTAAGTGATATTGAGAATGCAAGGCATGTACCACATAAGGTTATCTTTTTAATAGATATGAATAGTGTTTTTTATCCAAAATTATCAAAGAATGAAAATATTAATTTATTAAATAATAAATATGACCTGGGCGATCCATCAGTTTTTGAAAGAGAGAAATATTTATTTCTTGAGTTGTTAATTGCTTGTAGAGATAAATTTATAGTTTCTTGGGTAAAGAATGATAAAAACAATAAAAAATTAGATGTTTCATTTCCTATAAAAGAGTTAATTTCTTTTTTTGATAGTTTTTTAAAACAAGGCAAAAGAGAACAAATAATAAAAGATTCTGATTTAAATAAAACAGAAATAATTAATATTGATAGTTCTAACATAATTAAAAGTAATTATTCTTTAGTAGAAGATATAGATTGGATTGAAAAAAAATTTGATACAAAAAAATATAAATTATCAGAACTAATTTATTGGTTCAAGACTCCACAAAAATATTGGTTAAATAAAAAAAATATTTCTCCAAAGGAAATATTTATCCATCATCCAGATGAGGAGTATGTAAGTAATCTGCAGAAGTCGCAACTAATTACAAAAATAATCCAGGAGTTAGAGATTGATAACCATAATGTTATTGATGATTTAAAAAAATTGAATATTAATGATCTATTATTTGAAAATGGGATTATTATCCCCAATAATAGTATTTTTATAAAAGAAAAAGAAATCAAAGATTTGTTAGAAAGTCTATCTAAAAGTTTGAGTCAGCATAATAATATTAATAGAATTTATGTTAAATCAAATTCAAATAAAGAAGAATATTTCATAGCTGATGACACCGTAATTGAATTGATTCATACGAAACTAAGTTTAAGTCGTTTGTCAGAGGCTTGGATAAAATCACTCTTCATTTCTTCTTTAAACAAGAATATAAAAAAGACTAAAGTAATTTTTAGAACAGAAAATAATTATAAATCGCAAATTATTCAATCACCCGGAGTTATGGAGTCAAATTTAATTTTGGAGGAATATATAAATATTTTTAAAAATTATTCTGAAAAATGTTTACCTCTCCCTCCAGAAAGTGCTTATAAATATGTAGAAGCAAAAATAAAATCAAAAAATGAGAAAAAATCTTTTACCGATAGATGGATTGGTAATAAAACTTTTTCTAAAGGAGAAAGAGATAATATCGAAATGAAATTATGTTTTGGAAATAAAAAAGAACCAGACTTCTTTCTGGAAAATAATAATTTTGATAAATTATCATTCAGATTATATGGTCCTCTTATTGAGGCATTAAAGAAATAAATTAATGACTAAATTTCAGTTAAAAAATTTTTTAAAAGCTGCGTATGAAATAATCCTTGTTTTTTTACAATTCTTTATTATTAGTCTCCATTTTTTTAAGTGGGAATTTATTCCAGAAAAACAAATAATTCAAGTCACTCCTTTTTCTTATTTTGTGGGTTTTTTAATCATCATAATTGCTTTCATAATATTGTTAGTAGCAATTAAAGACTTAGGAAGAAATTTATCCCCTTTCCCTAGACCTATAAATAATAGCAATCTTGTTACTAAAGGTATTTATCGATTTACGCGTCATCCAATGTACTATTCTTTAATATTTATTTCCTTTGGCGTTTTTATAACAAAGTTATCTATTTATTATTTATTTTTATCAACAAGTTTAATTTTAATAATTAAATCTAAGATTCCTTTAGAAGAACAATATTTAAAAAATAAATTTAAGAATTACTTACTTTATAAAAATGAGGTCAAATATTAATTCAATAAAGATATGGATATTAATCAAATTAAATTAGATAATAAATTTAAATTAGTAGAAGCAAGTGCAGGAACTGGGAAAAGTTTCACTTTGGCTCATCTAGTTTTAAGAAATGTTTTGGAGAAAAAAATTAAACCAGATGAGATACTCTTATTAAGTTTTACAAAAAATACGTGTTCTGAATTGCGAGATAAAATACTTTTGAGATTTCAGGACTTAAAACTATATTTGCAAAATCATAATGAAAGTAAGATAGATAATACCCTTAAGGATTGGTATCTAAAGTTTAAGGAGAAGGAAAAATCTAAGGGAAAAACTATATCCGAAATTGATAATTTTGTTAATGAAATTTATAAATTACAAGTAACTACATTCCATGCTTTTTGCAATAATATTATTGATGAATATAGTATTGAAATAGGGGCAACTCAAGATCCATGCATTGAAAATAATATAGATAATTTATATAAAGATGTAATAGATAATTTGTGGATTGATGTTTTTCTAAATCTTAATCCTGAGATTATTTCAGCAATCAACAAAAAAAAAATAAGTTCTAGATTTGGAAGTAGAATAAATAAGTCATTTTTTGTAGAAATTTTAAAAAATATAGATCAGGAAAATATTTGTAAATTTCAAATAAAAAATAAATATAAGATTAGTGATTTAAACAATTATTTTGATGATTTTTTTTATTTAAATTGGAATGAGTTTTGTGTTGAATGGAGTAAAAAAGGTAAGGAATTATTTTTAAAACTTACAGAGTTGGGAAAATTAATAAAGGAGAGTGGTGGTAAAAGTCAAATATATGCAGCAAATCCTAGAAATGATAAGTTTAACCAAATAATTTGTTGGATTGAAGAGATTAACAAAAAGCTTAATTCTAAAAATGTGATTGATTTTCTGTATGATATTTCTAAAGATGATCTTTTATTCAAATATTTTTATAATGAAAATATATCTAAAGAAATTAAAAAACATAACTTAAAATTAGATTTTAATGAATTTAATTTATTACAAGATAAGATCTATAAAATAAAAGAAGGTTTCTATACTGAATTTGTAAGAATATTTACCCAATTAGCTTATATAAAATTAATAGAATTAAAGAAAAGTTTTTCTATTTTCAACTTTAATGATCTTATAAAGACTATAGAAAATAAATTTCTAGATTCAGAAATGAGTAATAGTATTGCTCTATCTAAAATTCAACAAAGATTTAAATGTGTCTTAGTAGATGAGTTTCAAGATACAGATAATACTCAGTGGAATTTAATAAAAAAGTTCTTTAATAATAAAAATCATTTTTTACTTTGTGTAGGTGATCCAAAACAGGCGATCTATAAATTTAGAGGTGGAGATATTGAAACTTACTTAGATGCCAGATCAAATGCAATCGAAGTTTTTAGTCTTACAGATAACTATAGATCCTCAAAAAAGTTAATGGACGTCGTTAATAACCTTTATAAAAATGGACTTAAACAATCAAAACTAAATTACAGGAAATTAACCTCTAGAATTAATGAAAATATTTATTCTGAATTTAAATTTAAGGATGTATTTGAAATTGTAGAATTTTCAAAAAAAGAGACTGATATTGAGGATCTTGTAACTAATTACATAGTTAACTTTATTTTAAATAATAAAGAAATTGATATTAATAAAATTGCGATTCTTACATTAAATAATTCGCAATGCTTAGATTTGAAAAACAAATTTAATCAATTTAACCTCCCATGCAAATTTCAAAATAAACAAAATATTTTTGATACGGAAGCAAGTTCTCTATTATTTTTATTAATTAAATGTTTATTAAATCCTAGGTATTTAAAAAATATAACTTTGCTTGCTGCTTCTAAGTTTATAGAAATTGAATTAGAAGAATTACTTGATGATGGAATTAGTAATAATTTAGAAATTCTAATTAATAAATGTATTACTTGGTCCCAGGAACTAAGAGAAAAAGGGTTTTTAAATATTGTTAATGAACTTCTTATAAATTACAAGTCATCCTCGATTATTCAAGATTCTGATTTAAATTCAAATTTATTTCAACTTTCAGAAATTGTTGAAATAGAATTAATAAATAATGATTTTAATCTCAATAAAGTTTTTAACTGGTATAAAAATCAGTTAGATCATTCTTTAAGAATTTGTACTGGAGAAGATTTTTTGACCAAAGATTTTAATATACAAAATGGAATAAATCTTTCTACCATTCATAGTAGTAAGGGTCTGGAATTTGATATAGTCCTATGTCCATATCTTTCTATTATTTCTAATAAATCAAATAAAATTAAAGGACCTATTTGGAAATCAAATATTGATAGAAATATATATATTAATATTTCTAATAATTATGAGAAGGTTCAAAATTTTAAATTAATAGAAGAGGAAGATTTATTTAAAGAAAGTGAAAGGTTAGTTTATGTAGCGCTTACAAGGAGCAAATATAAACTTATAGTTTTTAATGATTTAGAAGATACAAATAATATTTTAAATAATGATTTACTTAAAAATTTGGAAAATATTAATATATATAAGTCTACTTTTGAAGACAGGATAGAAAAAAAGAAAATAAAAGAAATTTTTGCTAAGTTCCAAACCAACCGATTTAATAATAATCTTTGGAAAATCGATAACTTTAATAAAAAAATATCTAAGGAATTTAATTCTGATCAATTTATTTCTTATTCAAGTTATTCTTCTTGGATACGTAAAGATAAAAATATTGATACAGTCATTAATCAATATAAGGATTATGAAGATAATGTATCAATTATGAAAGAGTCTAATCTTAGGAAGACAAAGAATTATCCTAATTATTTTTCTTATCCAAATCCCTTAAGTGAATTTCCAAAAGGAACTATTGCTGGGACTTGCTTACACAAAATAATAGAAAGATTTCAATTTGGAAATGATAATAATCAAGAATTAATTGATTTAATTATTGAGGAATTGAACTTTCATCAAATCGATACTTCTTTGGCTTTTAAAGTAAAAGATGCGATTTTGAGAATTATAAATTTATCTTTAGGAAGTGAATTACAAAACAAGAAACTAGTTGATATTCCAAATGAATACTTAATTAAGGAGCTTAAATATGATTTAACTCTATCTTATGAAGGTAGAAACATTAATTCTCATGATATATCAAAATGCTTTCTTATAGATCAGGAATATGAATTTGGTGAAGAATATGCAAACAAAATAATTGATCTTCAAATTATGAATAAAGGATTTCATTCAGGATGCATTGATTGTGTTTTCCCTTTAGGTAATAAATTAGAAGATAGTAAATGGTGGATAATTGATTGGAAAAGTAATTTGATTTCTGGAAGTGATAATAGTGATTGTTTACCAAGAAACTATAACTATGAAAATATGAAAAATGAAATGATTAAACATCATTATCCATTGCAATCTCATCTTTATTTATTAGCATTGCATAGATTTTTAAAGTGGCGACTTAAAAAGTATCAACCACATAAACATCTAGGAGGATATATTTATTTGTTTTTAAAGGGATTGCCAGATTTTGAATTATTTGAAAAATCTAAGTCGAAAGATATATCTCCAGGTATTTTTATTGGTAAAGCACCTTTAAAGAGAATTAATTATTTAGATAACCTTTTTTAGAATGAATAAAACTACTAAGGAGATTGAAAAATACCAATATGATCATATATTTAATTTAATCTTGGTTATTTTCGAATTCAATGAAAAAAAATATGGAAATTTCGTAAAAGATTCAATAAGAATTTTATTAGAGTTTGAAAAAAATGGTGAAACTATTATTGATTTAGATAATAGTTTAATAATCTTTGAATTATTAGAAGATGGCTGGCCCAATAAACATATAGATGTTTTAAAAAATATAGGCTTAATAGGTTCACTTAATTCTCCATTTATATTATTAGATAGAAAATTATCCCTATCAAAATGGTCAAAAAAGATAGAAAGAGTTATGAATTTATTTTTAAAAAAAATAGATACCGATAATTTAATGAACTCTTTAATTAATAAAGATGATAATAAAATTGATCAAATGAAAAATATATTAAAATATTCAAATTTAGTTTTCCTTCAAGGTGGACCAGGTACAGGTAAAACCACTTTAATAATAAACTTAATACTAGATCTCCTTAGAATTGATAACTTTTTAAATATTGGGTTGTCTGCTCCAACAGGTAAAGCTACAGCTCGTCTAAAAGAAGCTTTTAATAATAAAAAAAATATTTCCTTTAACAAATTTTTAGACCAAATAGAATTTCAAACTTTACATAGATGGATTTTAAATTCTCAAAATAAATCTTTTAAGTTGAAATTTAAACTAAAAGAACTTGATATTTTCATAATTGATGAAATGTCAATGGTTAATATAGATTTGATTGAATCAGTTTTAGGTTTACTAGCAAAGGACTGTAAAATTATTTTAGTTGGAGATAAAAATCAATTGTCTCCAGTAAATAACTGCTCTATCTGGAATTATTTGTTTGAATATGGAGAAAATAGTTCAATTAAATCTTCTTTAGTAAATTTAGAAAAAACTTATAGAAATATTGGAGATATAGCGTTAATTAGTAGTTTAATATTTAATAATGATTGTTCTTTACTTAATCAAAAGATTAAAGAATTAGAAAAAGATAACAATTCAAAAGAAGTTACTATTTCAAAAAGTAGAGAAAAAGATATTCCAAAAGATCTAATTTTTTCGATTACAAGTCATCTAAATAAGTTAAATCTTTCAACTTCAAATTTAAGTAAAAAAAAATATATATTTGATGAGGGTAGTGATAATTTATTGCTTAATGAAAAAGATTTGGTAGATAAGATATTTCTTGATTTACAAAGTCACTTGATTTTATGCGAAAAAAATTCTGGGATATGGAGTGTTGAATATTTGAATGAAATTATTTTTGGTCAAAAAAAACCATATGACCTTAAAACTCTTAGTGAGGGTGTTCCGATAATGTGTACAAAAAATAATAATGAGCTTGGATTGTCAAATGGGGATATCGGAGTAACTATAGGTTTAAAAAATAAAAGAAAATATCTTTTTAGAAAATTTAATGATAATAACGAAGAAATTGTCGCATTAATTGATCCATCTAATTTAGAAAATGTTTTACCTGCAATTGCAATTACTATACATAAATCTCAAGGAAGTGAATCTGATAGAGTAAGTATTTTGTGGTCACAAAAATATAGAAGAAATCAATATGCTGTAAAAGAAAAAAAAGATAGTGAGAATATCTTTTGTAGAGATGATTTTGAAAGAAGGTTATTTTATACTGCTGTTACAAGAGCGAAAAAATATCTAGATATATATTATTTAAATTAAATCTTATTTTTGAGAAATTAGTAAGATCTGTACCCTAAGATGTTAGATTAATAATTCGGCTCTGTAAGGCTAGTCAACAATTCAAGTCAATTTAGATATTTGTTGAATGCCTAATCAGAAGATTATTAGGCATTTAAAATGGCTTTAAAAAAAGATAGTAACTCTTTTAATAGTGAGCAGGAAAAATCTCAGAATGAAGATGCTTCCCTGCTTGAGTTAAAGAACTTAGAGAACAAAAAAGAAATTGAATCTCAACAATTGGAAGTATCTGAAGGAAATGATAATGAGAATGAGAATGGATTTATTAATTTTGGGTTTAATCAATCGATCTTAAATTCGTTAAGAAATAAAGGATATAAAAATCCAACACCCATCCAAAAAGCTGCAATTCCGGAACTTATGTTAGGCAGAGATTTACTAGGCCAAGCACAAACAGGAACAGGAAAGACTGCAGCTTTCGCATTACCATTAATAGAAAAACTTGCAGATAATAAAGAATTAAATGCCAAGGTTTTAGTTATGACTCCTACAAGAGAATTAGCAACTCAAGTGGCAGAATCTTTTAAAAGTTATAGTTCAGAATCTAGTAATTTTAAGACGGTTGCAATATATGGAGGTACCGACTATCGAAATCAAATTTCTGCATTGAAAAGAAAAGTTGACGTAGTAGTTGGAACCCCTGGCCGAATAATGGATCATATCAGGCAGGGAACTTTTAAAATTAAAGACATAAATTGTCTTGTTTTAGATGAGGCAGATGAAATGTTAAATATGGGTTTTCTTGAAGATATTGAATGGATAATAGATCAACTTCCGGAAAATAAGCAGATGGTATTGTTTTCAGCAACAATGCCTAGTGAGATAAGAAATATAGCAAAAAAATATCTAAATGATCCCGCCGAAATATTAATCAAAAGTGTCAAAAAAGAAACTCAATTAATTTCGCAAAAATTTCTATATGTACAAAGGCATCATAAGTTAGATGCATTAAAAAGAATATTAGAACTTAATAACGAGGGAGTAATAATTTTTGTGAGAACTAAACTTCTTACTACCTCAATAGCCGAAGCTTTAGAGAATTCAGGCCATACTGTGGCAGTACTTAATGGAGATATACCTCAAAATCAAAGAGAAAATACTGTAGATAGATTAAAAAAAGGATTTATAGATATCCTTGTTGCGACTGATGTCGCAGCTAGAGGATTAGATGTTGAGAGAATAAAACTTGTTGTTAATTACGATTTTCCTTTTGATAAGGAAACATATACTCATAGAATTGGAAGAACTGGAAGGGCAGGCAGATCAGGAGAAGCAATTTTATTTGTTAATCAAAGAGAAAAACATTTCCTTAGAAACTTAGAAAACTCAACAAGAACTACAATTGAAGAAATTAATATACCAAGTAATAAAATAATAAATGAAAAAAGGATGGAGAAACTTTTAGAAAATGTTAATGATAGTTCTTTAGCTAAAGATGAAAATGAAGAAAATAAGGCTTTGATTATTGATGTACTAGATAATTTAAAAGAAAAATACTCTATGGATGATACAAATATTGCAATGGCGTCAATTAATTTAGTAATAGGTAATAAATCATTTTTTGTTAATGAAGATGATTCTTGGATTCATAAACAAAATAATACTGATCGAAATAGATTAAATAGAAATAGTAATAATCGTATGAGAAATTCAAATAGAAGAAATAATTATCAAAATGATTCTTTTGAAACCTACAAATTTAACTTTGGTAAATATGATGGGGTTAGAGTTGCGAATATTATATCCTCAATCTGCAATTCAACTAATATAAATGGTAGATCCATAGGTAAGATACAGATTTTTAATGATTATAGTTTGGTAGATTTACCCAGAGATCTGCATAGAGAAACTAAAAATAAATTAAAAAAAATTAAAGTCAGAAACTAGTTATAGAGAATGAAAGCTAGCAAATATAAATTCTTTATTTTTGTGAATCTGATTATCCTATTCAACTCTTTTAATAGTTATTATTTAGCCCAAACTAAACAAAATTCAATCATAAAATTATTTTGTCTTCAGAGTGTTAAAGAGGAGATGTTGAAAGCAGAAATGGTATATAGTGAAGAAATTGCGAATGAAACTTGTGAATGTTACTTCAAAGAATTTACACAATCTGCAAGTCATCAAGATGCAAAAACAAAATGTATATTAAAAACTAAAGAAAATTTAAACCATAATAGAAAAATTTAATTGTTATTTTATGAGGTCTAAGAAAAATGAAAATCCAATAATTAGACTTTATTTGAATCTTATTGAAGAAAGAAGGTTACTATTTTTCGCTTTTTTTAGTTCCATAATTAATAAAATATTAGATTTAGCCCCCCCTGTAATAATTGGTCTTGCGGTGGATATCGTTGTAAAGGAACAGAATTCATGGATTGCTGGTTTTGGGATAAAAGAAGTCCCAGCACAATTGATTTTTCTTGCATTTGCTTCAGGAATAGTATGGTCTGGTGAATCCTCCTTTGAATATTTATATTCGATTTTATGGAGAAATTTGGCTCAGCTATCGCAACATAAATTAAGAATTAAAGCTTATGAGCATATCCAGGAATTAGATATGGATTTTTTTGAAAATGATAATACTGGAAGACTACTATCTATTTTGAACGATGATATAAATCAACTTGAGAGATTTCTAGACCAAGGGGCTAATCAGATTATTCAGTTATTTATAACTGTCTTATTAATTGGGGGCACTATGATTTTTGTTGCACCAAAAATTGCTTTATTTGCTTTCTTTCCTATTCCAATCATATTTCTAGGATCAATTAAATTTCAAAGGAAGCTTGCTCCAAAATATAGAGATGTTAGAAATAAAGCTGGACTGTTAGCATCAAGACTTAATAATAATTTAAGTGGAATTCTTACTATAAAAAGTTTTACTAAAGAAAAATGGGAACTAAATAGATTAAATAAAGAAAGTCTCGAATATCAAAGAAGTAATAAGGCAGCAATAAAATTATCTTCTGCTTTTATCCCGCTTATAAGATTTGCAATCTTATTTGCTTTTATAGCGATTCTGTTAATCGGAGGTTTCCAAACTTGGAATAAGACACTTGATGTAGGAACTTATAGTTTTTTAGTGTTTATTACACAAAGACTATTATGGCCTTTAACTACTTTGGGGCATGTTTTAGATGATTTTCAGAGATCTATGGCTTCAATAGATAGAGTAATAGATCTCATAGATACGCCTGTAAAAATAAAAGATGGAAAAATAAAAATTGAACCTAAAGATATCAAAGGAGAAATTATTTTTAGTAATATAAATTTTAATTATCCTGGACGAGATTTAACTTTAAAAAACATAAATTTCAAAATTGAAAATAACTCAACATTAGGAATTGTTGGTCTAACAGGTTCTGGAAAAAGTACAATAATAAAACTTCTACTTAGGATTTATGATACTAATAATGGCTCAATAACCTTGGATGGCATTTCTATTAAAGAAATAAATTTGAGGGATTTAAGAAAGTGTATTTCTTTAGTAAGTCAAGAAACTTATTTATTTCATGGCAGTGTACAAGAAAATATTGCTTATGGATCAATTAACCCAAGTCTTAAAGATATTATTAAATCTTCAAAGATTGCTGAAGCTCATAAATTTATTGAACAATTACCAGATGGTTACAAAACTATAGTCGGGGAAAGAGGTCAAAGGCTCTCAGGCGGACAACGTCAAAGAATTGCCTTAGCGAGAGCTGTTTTAAAGGATGCTCCAATATTAATATTAGATGAAGCTACAGCCTCAGTTGATAATGAAACAGAGGCTTTAATTCAAAAATCTTTATCTAAAATCACAAAAGAAAGAACAACTATAGTAATAGCTCATAGATTAAGCACTATAAAAAATGCGGATAATATTCTTGTTATTGATAAAGGTAAAATAGTTGAAAGCGGAAAACATGAAGAACTATTAGATCAGGCCAAAATATATGCTGATTTGTGGAATGTTCAAGTAGGAATCTAGTATAGAATTTCTAAACTATATTAAGAAGTTAAATGATTCAATTACATTACTAAACATACCATCAACTTTATTCCATCTCTCTTCATTTGTACCCACAGCAAAAGTGTAAAGTATTCCTCTATCAATTACGACAGTAGCTAATTCGTGTCTGGCCTGTTCATTTAAATTTAATTCATACTCTAAATCATAAAAAATATGATTTGATGCCTCCCTCTGATTGGCATTTATAAGTTTTACCTCTCTACCTGAACCTTCCGGAGCAATGACTTTATCAATTAATGTTTGACCTACTTCACTTGGGCTTCCTAATTGTTCTAATTGAACCTCTTTATTTACATCAGAAATAACTAAACTTAAGGTCTCATTACTATTTATTAAATCATGATAAATAATTTCAGGTCCTCCATCTACTTTTACTCTAGTCCATCCTGTTGGATACAAAAAGGCATATCTTCCATCTGGACTTTGATAAGCTTCTAATCCCGCATTGAGTCCGCCGCTACAAGCACTTAGTGTTAAACACAAAAAAATCAAAAATAAATATTTGAAAGGGTTAAATTTAATATTTTTCATTTTGTTTGAAATTACTAACTAAAAACATAATAAGACATTAAAAGCAAACAATTATGGCAATTCAGAATTTTGCGTCTAAATTATTCCTAGAAATAGTTTAATTTTGATTACTTATACCAAACCGCTTTCAAAATTAATTGGTCATTTTGAGAAATTCCCAGGGATTGGTCCAAGAACAGCGCAAAGACTAGCTCTGTTTATTTTAAAACAACCTGAAAGTGCAATAAGAGATTTTTCAAAGGCTCTGTTAGAAGCACATAGCAATGTTGGTCGTTGCAAAAAATGTTTCAACTTGACTTCAGAAGATGAATGTGAAATTTGTAAAAATACTGAAAGAAATCAAAAAATAATCTGTGTAGTAGCAGAAACTAAAGATTTGCTTGCTTTGGAGCGCGCCAGAGAATTTAAAGGTGTTTACCATGTTATTGGTGGTTTAATATCTCCAATGGATTCTGTTGGCCCCGAACTTTTAGAAATAAGAAGCTTAGTAGAAAGAGTTAGTAAGTCTGAAATAGATGAGATTATATTGGCATTGACCCCTAGTGTTGAGGGAGATACAACAAGTCTTTATATTGGGAAATTGTTAGCCCCTTTTACTAAAGTTACGAGAATTGCATATGGCCTCCCAATGGGCAGTGAACTTGAATATGTGGATGAAGTTACACTTGCAAGGGCGTTAGAAGGAAGAACAAAACTAAATTAGAAAATGAGAGACAATAATCTAATCAAGAAAGAAAAAATCTTAAGACTTCCCTCTTGGATTAAATTTCCTATTAGTAAAGCTTCAGAGTTCGAAAAAATACAAACTCTCATCAAAAAATCAAATATTCATACTATTTGTGAAGAAGCAAGATGTCCAAATAGAGCAGAATGTTATGCCTCAGGAACAGCCACTTTCTTACTTGGTGGATCGATATGTTCTCGTTCATGTGCTTTTTGTCAGGTAAATAAAGGTAGACCTAGTTCTATTAATATTGATGAATGTACTCAAGTCGCTGAAGCAGTGAAAGTACTAAATTTGAAATATGTTGTTTTGACATCTGTAGCTAGAGACGATCTCCCTGATCATGGAGCAAATTTATTTATAACTACAATTGATGAGATTAGAAAAATTGATTCAACAATTAAAATAGAGGTTTTAACTCCCGATTTATGGGGTGGGGGCAAAAATTTTAATGAAACTAATAACCTTCAGACTGAGAGATTGAAGATGATTTTAGAAAAAGATCCAATATGCTTTAATCATAATCTTGAAACTGTTGAAAGACTGCAAAAAGAAGTTAGGAGGGGTGCAAATTACAAAAAATCCCTAAGTTTACTAGAAAAGTCAAAAGATATTGCTCCTCATATTCAAACTAAATCAGGCATTATGTTAGGTCTTGGGGAAACATTAGATGAAATAAAAAATACAATTTACGATCTTAAAAAAATAGATTGTGATCAAATTACAATTGGCCAATATTTAAGGCCCTCATTCAATCATTTGGCAGTTAAGAAATATTGGGATCCATCAGATTTTGAATATTTATATCGCTTCTCTAAGGAATTAGGATTCAAAAAAGTATCTTCTGGCCCATTAGTTAGAAGTAGTTATCATGCGGGTTAACTTTCTTCAATTAAAGACAGTTTCTTTTCAAGTTTTTTCAATATGGAAATACATTCACCGTTCATAAGTGTACCTGCACCTCCCCAAACCAATCTTAATAAAAGATCTACTGGGCTAGAACCAACTTCTTTTACAATTTTGAATCCTATTAACTTGAAATATCTTACAAGTTTTTTACTATATCCTTCGCTATCAAAAATAGCTAAAAGTCTTGCTTTGTTGCTTGATTTTTTTTCAATTGCCCAAGCCATAGTTGTTGCCCATATTAATTCCGAAACAAAAGCAGGAGCCTTACTAAGGATTCTTAATGTATCAAGCTGAATACCTTGTTTATTTAAATAAG
The DNA here is from genome assembly GCF_017696055.1 of Prochlorococcus marinus XMU1406. Lineage (NCBI taxonomy): Bacteria > Bacillati > Cyanobacteriota > Cyanophyceae > Synechococcales > Prochlorococcaceae > Prochlorococcus > Prochlorococcus marinus. The sequence goes on along the minus strand of NZ_JAAORG010000001.1, from coordinate 994,361 downwards.
TCCAACCTTTCATTTCGGCCCAAATCTTAATGATGTTATCTTTCTGTTCTGCTATAACGATTCTAAAGAAACATAATCCGAGAGTTTCTCTAACTTGAATTTTAATTAATAATCCAATGTTACTTGCTAATTTTTCTAAATCTTCAACCTTCATGATTTTGAAAATTAGTCCTTATGGATTTTATGATTTGCCACTTTTAATCTGTCGATCTGTTTTTGTCTTTCTTCAAACCTTTTCCTATCATCATCGCTGAATTGATCTATGCAGAAATGACATTGGATACCCTTTCTATATTCTTTTCTTTCTTGATCTTGAATTGAAACTGGCATTCCACATGCATGACAAATCGAATAGGAGCCTTTTTCTAATTCTTGATCTAAAGCAACTCTTTTATCAAAAACATAACATTCACCTTCAAATAAGTTTTTTTCTTTTGGTATATCGTCAAGGTATTGAAGGATGCCCCCTTGGAGGTGATATATATTTTTATAACCTTTCTTTTTTAGTAAAGTGGTAGCTTTTTCACATCTTATTCCTCCGGTACAAAACATTGCTATATTTGTAGACTTTTTATTTTCTAAATGGGTATCTAAATGATCATCTACCCACTTGGGGAATTCGCTAAAATTTTTTGTATTTGGGTTTATAGAGTTCTGAAATGTACCTATTGACACCTCATAATGATTTCTAGTATCAATGACTATTGTATTTTGATTTTTAATTAACTTATTCCAATCAGCTGAGTCAATATAGGTCCCATTATCTTCTGAGGGGTTTATTTTAGGGACACCCATTGTAACTATTTCTTTCTTGATTTTTATTTTTAATTTTTTGAAGACTTTGTTTTTTGAGAAATTTACTTTAATATTCAAATTTCTATTATCTGCATATTTATTAAGTAAATTGATAACAATATCAATTACATTTTTCTCAGCACATATAGTTCCATTAATGCCCTCACTAGCAAAAATAAATAAACCTGAAAGATCGTTTTCATTTTCGATTTCTAATAATTTATTTTTTAGATCAATAATTAAGTTTTCTTGAAATGGGAAGAAAGAGTAAAGAGAAACTATTTTATAATTTTTGCCTTTCATAAAGAAGATACTGTTTTTTCACAAGTTTCAAAATCTTTGTTAAATGATACTCCAACCTCTTTAAGAAGTTTTCTGTCTGATTGGAAAGATGGATTTGAAGTTGTGAGTAACTCATCTCCATAAAAAATTGAATTTGCCCCACATTGAAAACATAATATTTGGGCTTCTTTTGAAAGCTTTTCTCTCCCTGCACTTAGTCTTATTTTACTTTTAGGCATAAGAATTCTTGCTGTAGCGATCATCCTTATCATTTCAATAGAATCAATATCTTCATTATCTTCTAAACCAGTGCCTTCAATAGCTACTAATGAATTTATAGGAACACTTTCAGGGTGTGGATTCATGTTTGAAAGCACTTCCAAAAGAGATGCTCTATCGCCATTAGTTTCACCCAAGCCTATTATTCCTCCACAACAAACATTTATTCCTGCATTTCTTACTCTTTTGATAGTGTCTAGTCTGTCTTGATAAGTTCTAGTCGTAATAATATTTTTATAATGCTCAGGACTAGTATCAAGATTGTGGTTATACGCGGTCAAGCCTGCATCAGCCAGTCTGGAAGCTTGTTCTTCTGTAAGCATCCCCGCAGTAACGCATGCTTCCATCCCTAAATCTCTTACACCGCTAACCATCTCCAACATTGCATTAAAAGATTTCCCATCTCTAATTTCTCTCCATGCCCAACCCATACAAAACCTATCTGCACCCTCATTTTTTGCTACTTGAGCTCTTGCTAAAACCTCTTCAACTTGAAACTGTGGATGACTTTTAATTTCGCTAGCACTATAAATTGATTGGCTACAGTACGAACAATTTTCCTCGCATCCACCAGTTTTTACACTGAACAATGATGCTAATTGAATATCGTATTTGTTGAATTTCCTGTGAACGGTTTGTGATTCCCACATTAAATCAATAAGAGGCATATTAAGTATTTTCAAAATCTCCGCTTTATTCCAATCAAACCTAATTTCTTTTAATAACTGATTATTCGAATTAGCCATTTTAATTAGGAAATATATTGAGAATCTTCAAAAGATTCATTTGGTAATGATTCTATACCGCCAAAACGTCTATTTCTTGATTGGTAATCAATTATTGCTTTAAGAAATTCATGCTCATTGAATTCTGGCCAAAGTACGTCAGATATATAAATTTCTGAATATGCTAATTGCCATAATAAAAAATTACTGATCCTTTTTTCACCACTAGTTCTTATTAGTAATTCTGGATCCTTAATTCCTCTAGTTAATAACTCTGAATTAAATAATTCTTCATTAATTTCACTTGGTTTTATTTCTCCAGAAGAAGATTTTAATGCTAGTTCTTTTGCAACTTTTACTATTTCTTGTCTGCCTCCGTAATTAACACAAACATTGAATAAAAATTTATTATTGTGTTTAGTAAGTGATTCTGAACTAGATATTATTTCTTTTAAATTTTTTGGGAAAGGAGTTAAATCTCCTATAAATTTTATTTTTGTTGATTCTTCATGTATCTCTTTAATTTCTTTTTTTAAAACTTCGCTAAAAAGATTTATAAGAAAATCAACTTCTTTTGTTGGTCTTGTCCAATTTTCAGTTGAAAAAGCATAAACAGTAATTACTTTACAACCTAAATTTTTTGCAGCTTTGAGAATTTTTTTTAATACACTGACGCCCTGCTTATGTCCAAATGATCGGGGTAAACCTTTTCTAGTCGCCCATCTCCCATTGCCGTCCATAATTATTGCTACATGCTTGGGCAATTTTTGCTTATCTATTTTCCTTAATAAGTCAGTAATTTTATCGTCTATTACTTTTTCTAAACTCATAAGTTAATCCTTTTTGTTAACAAAAATTTCTGATTTTTCTGACTCTTTTTTATTAATATCACTGATGATATTATCACTCGAGTCTATCTTTTGGGATGAAACATTTTTATTTACAGATGCTTTATTTGCTCCTATAGAGTTTTGATTTCCAATCAATTTTGCAAGAAGTTCTTGTAACCTGCTGCTGGTAATTGGTCTTTCAAGTTTACCTTGGTTTGCTAATGATAACGTACCTGTTTCTTCAGAAACAACAATACAAATACATCTATCAAATCTTTCTGTAATACCTAATGCTGCTAAATGTCTTGTGCCATATCTACTTATTCCTTGTCTTGAGAGAGGAAGTATTACGCCAGCAGAAATTATTTTATTTCCTTTCACAAGAACTGCTCCATCATGTAAAGGCGTATCTGTAGCAAAAAGATTTATTAAAAGGTCAGTTGATAATTGTGCCTCAATATTGGTACCTGAATATAAAAAATCTTCAGGTCTTAAATCACTCCCCAAATCTACAACGATTAAAGCACCTCTTCTATTTTGAGAGAGTTTACCGGCAGTATCAACTAACTGAGTAATGGTAGTTGAAGTTGCTCTAAATTCCTTTTGTGGATTCCCTAGTAATACAGCTAGCCTTCCAGTGCCTAGTAATTCCATTAATCTTCTTAACTCTCCTTGCCAAAGGATCGCTAATGAGAGAGAGCAAGCGAGGACTACAGCATCAATTAATTTTGATGTTAGTGGTAAGTATGCATATCTTTGAATAAACCATGCGGATGATACTAAAAACAAATATCCTCTTAGAAGCCATAATGTCCGTTGTTCTTTTACTCTAGAGAATAATAATAGTCCGAAACCAACAGCAAATAAGACATCTAATAAAAGCTTTAAATTTATAATCCCCCAGAAATTCACACTAAAAACAAAATTAATTTAAATGTACCTAATTTTGTTTGATAAAGCGATCAGGTAATACGTCATATTTTAAAAGATCCAATGGGCTTTCTCTTTTTTGAATAATTTCTGCCTCTCCATCTTTAACTAAGAGAGCGGCAGGTCTTGGAATTCTGTTGTAGTTAGAACTCATTGAATTATTATATGCACCAGTACCAAAAACACATATAAGATCTCCCGTTTTACATTCTGCTAGTTCAATTTCTTTAAACAATACATCTCCCGATTCGCAGTGCTTACCCGCAATAGTATATTTATTTTTGGAATTAATATTAAATGGATTACTTACTAAACATGCAGAATAATTTGATTGATATGTAATTGGTCTTGGATTATCACTCATACCACCATCAACAGATAAATATGTTCTGATACCAGGAATTTCTTTAAAAGCCCCAATTTTGTAAATGGTTATACCTGCTGTAGATACAATAGATCTACCAGGTTCGCACATTAATGTGGGAAAATCTAAGTTGTTTTTTTTACAAGCTTCAACAACGGAAGAAGAAATTGTTTTTACCCATTCATCAATTGAAGGGGGATCATCACTTTCTGTATACCTGATACCTAAACCCCCGCCAACATTTAGTTCCTCAATATTATGACCAAATTTTTTGGCGTCTAAGATAACCTTTACCATTATTTCTCCCAGATCCTTATGGGGGTCTAGTTCAAAAATCTGTGAACCAATATGAGCATGTAAACCTTTTAATTTTAGGTGCTTTGTATTGCTTATTCTGTTAAATAGAGTATTTAAATATTCTATTCCGAAACCAAATTTGCTATCAAATGATCCAGTTCTAATATATTCATGTGTATGGCATTCTATCCCAGGAGTAAAGCGAATCATTATTTCTAAATCATGATTAAATGAATTTGAGATTTCATCTAATCTTTCTAAGTCGTAATCATTATCTACAATAACCTTAATATTATTTCTAACTGCGAATTCTAATTCTTTGTCTGATTTGTTGTTACCATGAAAAACAATTTTTTCATTTGGAACCCCACCTTTAATAGCAGTTAATAGTTCTCCTTCTGAAACAGCATCAAGTCCTAAACCTTCCGAGGAAACAAGACTACTCATGAAAATGGAACTATTTGCCTTAGAAGCATATATCGGCAAGGATTTTCCTGGGTAATATTTTTCTAATGCTTTTTTGTAAGCTTTACAAGAATTTCTTAAAGTGATTTCATCCAAGATATAAAGAGGAGAATGATATTTTTTAACTAGTTCTTCAATAGAACATCCACCAACTGACAATTTCCCATCTCTTTCAATGGATGTGGTAATGGGAATAATATTTCTGTTAGGACTTTCCAAGTCAATTTTTTGTTTTAAAAAAGATTGTTTTTCTTCCATGGGAGAACTTCAAATAAAGCTTTGCCAAAACTGTCATATTTTATAATGACTTTAGATTTGAACTTTCTAGATATAAATACATAATAAATGATATCCATTAAACAAATAAATAATAAAGATATTGATTTATGTTATGAATTAGATGCAAATACGATTTCTCTATGGAGTAAAGAACAATGGGCTAACGAATTCAAAAAAGATGGTACAAAAATCTTTGGCTTATTAATTAAAAATTTAGTCATTGGTATATGTGTTTTTCAAGTTGTTCTTGATGAAGCTCAAATAAATTATTTTGTTGTAAATAAAAAATTTAGAAAAAAGGGATTTGGATCTTATCTTATGAGCTATTTAATAAATAAATGTGAAAAATTAAATTTAAAGAAATTACTATTAGAGGTTTCTCATAGCAATGTTACTGCTGAAAGATTTTATAGTCGCTTTGATTTTTCTACTGTGGGAATAAGAAAAAATTATTATAAAGATGGTTCACATGCTCTTTTAAAAGAAAAAAAATTAACAACAAAATAATGTAAAAATTTAAATGTTCGGATAACCAGAATCCTTGAAATTACTATAATTTCTTGCTATATCACTAAAAAAGTTCAATTTAATTTGATAAATTATACTTTTGGGTATTCACAAAAGCTCATTCTGAACACAAAATTGACATATTACTGGTAGGTTATTAATAGGAATTTAATCTTCTAATGTTTGAAAGATTTACAGAAAAAGCTATAAAAGTCATTATGCTTGCTCAAGAGGAAGCTAGAAGACTTGGCCATAATTTTGTTGGAACAGAACAAATTCTTTTGGGGTTAATTGGAGAAGGAACTGGGGTCGCAGCGAAAGTACTTAAATCACTTGGAGTTAATTTAAAGGATTCAAGGATAGAGGTGGAAAAGATAATAGGTAGAGGTTCAGGTTTTGTAGCTGTAGAAATACCTTTTACTCCCAGAGCTAAAAGAGTTTTAGAACTATCTTTAGAAGAGGCTCGTCAACTTGGTCACAATTACATTGGTACAGAACATTTATTGTTGGGATTAATAAGGGAAGGTGAAGGTGTGGCTGCAAGAGTTCTTGAAAACCTTAATATCGACCTTACAAAAGTTAGAACTCAAGTTATAAGAATGCTTGGTGAAACCGCCGAAGTTGGCACAGGTGCAAGTACAACTAAGGGCAACTTAAAAACTGCTACTCTTGATGAATTCGGAACAAATTTAACAAAATTAGCAAGTGAATCAAAATTAGATCCAGTCGTTGGACGCCATTCAGAAATAGACCGTGTAGTTCAAATACTAGGTAGGAGGACAAAAAATAATCCTGTTCTTATAGGGGAGCCAGGTGTAGGTAAAACAGCTATCGCAGAAGGTCTAGCTCAAAGAATACAAACTGGTGATATTCCAGACATACTTGAAGATAAAAGAGTTTTGACACTTGATATAGGTCTTTTGGTAGCAGGAACAAAATATAGAGGTGAATTTGAAGAAAGGTTAAAAAAAATAATGGAAGAAATTAAATCAGCAGGTAACGTCATTCTTGTCATAGATGAAGTGCATACTTTAATTGGTGCTGGAGCTGCTGAAGGAGCTATAGATGCAGCAAATATACTTAAGCCAGCATTAGCTAGAGGGGAACTTCAATGTATTGGAGCAACAACTCTAGATGAATATAGAAAACATATTGAAAGAGATGCTGCTCTAGAAAGAAGATTCCAGCCTGTAATGGTAGGAGAGCCATCTATAGAAGATACAATCGAAATTTTAAAAGGTCTTAGAGAACGTTACGAACAACATCATCGTTTAAAAATTACTGATGATGCGCTAGAGGCCGCCGCTCATTTAGGTGATCGTTATATATCTGACAGATTTTTACCTGATAAGGCTATTGACCTCATCGACGAGGCAGGAAGTAGAGTACGTTTAATAAACTCTAAACTTCCGCCTGAAGCAAAACAGATAGATAGAGAACTAAGAGAAGTCCAAAAACAAAAGGAAGAATCTGTAAGAGACCAAAATTTCGACCAAGCTGGCCAATTACGCGAAAAAGAGATGGAATTGTCTGCAAAAATTAAAGATGTTTTGGACAATAAAAAAGAATCTACAGCTGGAGATCAATCTGATGCTGATAATTCTGTAAAAAGTGATTCAAAACTTTTACAAAGTCCCCTTGTTAGTGAAGAGGATGTAGCTCATATTGTGGCTTCATGGACAGGTGTTCCTGTTCAAAAATTAACAGAAACTGAATCAGTCAAGCTTCTAAATATGGAGGAAACACTTCACCAAAGGCTAATTGGACAAGATGAAGCTGTAAAGGCTGTCTCAAGAGCCATAAGAAGAGCAAGAGTTGGATTAAAAAATCCTAATAGACCCATAGCAAGTTTTATCTTTTCTGGACCTACCGGTGTTGGTAAAACTGAATTGACTAAATCATTGGCTTCATATTTCTTCGGTAGTGAAGAAGCAATGATTAGATTAGATATGTCAGAATTTATGGAAAGACATACAGTTAGTAAACTTATAGGTTCGCCTCCTGGTTATGTTGGTTTTAATGAAGGTGGTCAGCTTACTGAAGCTGTTAGAAGACGTCCTTATACCGTTGTTTTATTTGATGAAGTTGAAAAGGCACATCCAGATGTTTTCAACTTATTATTACAACTACTTGAAGACGGAAGATTAACTGACTCCAAAGGTAGAACTGTAGATTTTAAAAATACATTATTAATAATGACTTCTAATATTGGTTCAAAAGTAATCGAGAAAGGTGGTGGCGGACTAGGATTCGAATTCTCAGGTGATTCAGTTGAAGATAGCCAATATAACAGAATTAAATCACTAGTTAATGAAGAACTTAAGCAATACTTTAGGCCTGAATTTTTAAATAGGCTTGATGAAATAATTGTATTCAGACAATTAACTAAAAATGAAGTTAAAGAAATTGCTGAAATATTGTTGCAAGAAGTTTTTGCCCGACTACAGGATAAAGGTATTAAATTAAATGTCACCGATGCTTTCAAAGAAAGACTTGTTGAAGAAGGTTACAATCCTTCATACGGAGCGAGACCTTTGAGAAGGGCAGTTATGCGTTTACTAGAAGATAGTTTGGCTGAAGAAGTTCTTTCTGGGAGAATAAAAGATGGAGATAATGCTTTAGTTGATATAGATGATAATAAAAAAGTTACAATAAATGTTTCTTCTGAAGAATCTTCTCAAGAACTAGCAGGTGCTAACTTCTAATCATTCAAAGAAAGTATGCAGTCTATCTCTCCAGAAACTATATACAGGGGATATTCTGCTTGGGAAAAATCTTTACCTCAAATTACTAAATTAACTAAAAGTCCATTAATTCTAGGTAGAGGGATTCAAACGAATAATTTGAGAAATAATATTTTTAATGATTTAAAAAATCAAAAACTTAATGTAAATTCAGCTAATTTACAATTTGATTGTTGTTACGAAGATATTTCAAGAGTTAAGAATATTATTTCAAATAATAAAAATGATTGTGTTATCGCAGCTGGAGGTGGCAAAGTTCTAGACTCTGGAAAATATATAGCCGAGTCTCTTAATATCCCTTGTATTACTGTTCCCCTTAGCGCCTCTACCTGTGCTGGTTGGACAGCCTTATCGAATATTTATACAAAGGATGGTCAATTTATAAAAGATGTTGCATTAGGATCTTGTCCGAAAATACTAGTTTTTGATCATAAATTTATTCAAACAGCTCCATCAAGAACACTTGCAAGTGGTATAGCAGATGCCTTGGCAAAATGGTACGAATCCTCAATAACAAGTTCAAAAATAGATGACGGTCTTGTTCAACAAGCAATTCAGATATCAAGAGTTTTAAGAGATCAACTATTAATAGATGGAGGAAAAGCATTTAAGGGTCAATTTGAAAATAATCCATCTTGGCAAAATACTGTAGAAGCATGTGGACTTACAGCAGGATTAGTTGGCGGTATTGGTGGAGAAAAATGTAGGACTGCAGCAGCACATGCTATTCATAATGCAATTACTCAGATAATCACCCCTAATAAATTCTTACACGGTGAGATTGTTGGGGTTGGATTATTACTGCAATTAAGACTAGAAGAAATGAAAAATAATAATAAATTAGCTGATCAATCAATTAAACAATTATTTGTACTTATGAAAGAATTGAATTTGCCAACTACTATCGGACAACTTGGAATAAATGTTTTTGAAAATAATAATTTAGAGAAAATTGCTGATTTTACTTGTCGAGATAAATCTGAGATTCACTTTTTGCCTTTTGAAATTAATAAAAGTGACATAATAGAGGTTATTTCAAATTTTGAACAACAAAAAATTAAAACATAAATATTTTTTGACTAAAAACAATTTTGAACAATTAAGTGATTTAAATGTAGAATTTTTCAAAAGTGCCAAATTGTCACTATTAGATCCTTTAGGTCTTTATTTGGCAAATGATGTTAAGTGGATAAAACTCAACCAAAATTGGAACTCCTTAAAATTCCCAGTAGTTATGGGAGGAAAAGGTCAACCTATACTTCTTCTACATGGCTTTGATAGTAGTTTTTTAGAATTCAGAAGAATATATAAATCACTAAAAAGAAATTTTCAAGTTATAGCTCCTGATCTTCTAGGTTTTGGTTTTAGTCCCAGGTGCGCAACAAATGAATTTAATTCCTCGAAAATAATTTCGCATTTAATTGATCTCCTTAAGGCATTAAAAATAACAAAGAATCTAAAAATTATAGGTGCCTCAATGGGAGGCTCAACAGCTTTAAAACTTGCTTATGAAATTCCTGATTCTATTGATAAAATCATCCTTTTGTCCCCCGCAGGATTGTTTGGAGAACCTAAGAGTATTCCTTTTCCTCTGAACCAAATTGGCGCCTCATTTCTTGGATTGCCTCAGGTTAGAAAAAGTCTTTGTAGGCAAGCATTTGCTTTTCCAGATGAATGCGTTGGTAAGATGGAAGAACAAATTGCTTCAATTCATTTAGGTTGTAAAGGATGGAGGAATTCACTTGCATCATTTGCAAAAAGTGGAGGGTTTGCAGGAACTCAAAAATATATCCAAAATATACCAATTAAAACATTATGTGGAGAAAATGATCGAATTCTTGGAACAAAAGAGCTTAAAAAAATAGGTAATATTGAAAAATTAAATTTTGTAGGGTTACAAAATTGTGGTCATCTTCCGCATATAGATCTTCCATCATTATCTAGTAAAATTATCCAAGATTATTTTTTGGAATAAAAGATTTCTCAATTAATTTAGATACTTGAGAATTATAAAAATATAATACAAAACAGATGGAGTAAAGATGTAACTGTCAATTCTGTCAAGAATCCCTCCATGTCCCGGTAAAAAAGTTCCGGAATCTTTTATTTTTGCATCTCTCTTCATCATAGATTCAATTAAATCTCCAACTAATGCCATAAGAGAAATTGAAATTCCATAAATTATTCCAACAATTAATGGATTTTCCCAATTCATTAAAAATGCGAAAAATATTGCTAGTAAAATTGAACAGGATATTCCTCCAATTAAACCTTCTATAGTTTTGCTCGGAGATATTGGAGATAGAGATGTTTTACCAAATGACTTCCCAATAAAATAAGAACCAATATCACTAGCTACAATTAAAAAACAAGAAGTTAAAGTTAAATGAAGACCTGTAGTACTTGATAAGTTCTCAAGCGACATAAAACCCTGATTTGAACCTATTATAACTGAATCTAATCCCCTTAACTTAATCCAGTAACTAGGTAAAAAACCTAAATAGAATAATCCAAAAATAGATGCTGCAATATCTGAAATTGTCCCAGGTTTTGGTTGCAAAAGTAACCAAGTGCATATCCCAACTGAACAGATTGGCAAAATTGAATTTGAAATTTCTCCTTCAAGCACACCAATAGTCTCAAGATAAGTAGAAACTATAATAGTAAAGGATGAAAATAATGTGGTTTTTGTAGCTGGTCTTATTCCTTTAAATTCTGCCATTCTAAAAAATTCTAATAATGCTAGATATGTAAGCAAAGCAGTTGCCAATGTAAAAAACCATCCCCCCATCAAAACAACAATCAAACCAAAAATTCCTATAAGTAACCCGCTTTTTAATCTCATATGAAATTACTATGTTTCTAAGACTCTTATATTAAAATTTACCAGATCTTTGTTACATAAACTTTGATTATTTATCCAATTAAACCTATCTATATCAATTTTTTCGCCAGGAATTAGTAGAGGAATCCCAGGAGGATAAGGGCAAATAATATCTCCAGATATTTTATTTAATGATTGTGAAAAAGAAATTCTCCGAGTCTTACTTCTCCAAGCAATTCCAATTTCGATTTCGGGTGATTGAACTAATTTAAAGGGCGATCTGAGCACTTCTAAACTTTTTGATTTTTTGGAATTTAATAGTAATTTTTTCCATAACTTTTCAAATAAATTAAGAAAATCTTTTTGATTTCCAAATCCTAAGCAAAAAGTGAGAGTCATCATTTCTGGTAATTCGGCAATAAGTCCATTTCTATAAAAAAAATTATCAGCAGTAAAACCATCAATTCCAGCCTTAGAGGTATTTACTACAATTTTTAAGGGGTCTTGAGTTTCTATGAGAGGAATATTTTTTTGAATTAATTTTTTATAAATACTTTTTGCCTCATAAATTCTTTTTTGATATTTTGATAAACTTTTTTTGTTAAGCCAGTCCCTAATAGACTCTTCACAAGAAGAAAGTAATAAGGAACTTGGACTGGTAGTTTGCAGCAAATGAATACTTTTGATTAAATTATCTTCATTTATTAGATTCCCTTTGTACCAAAGTACCGCCGTTTGAGTTAATCCATTGAGTGACTTATGCAATGAATTAACCACTAAATCAGCGTTTGATGATAAGGCCGGTTTTGGTAAATTAAGATTTTCACAAAAAAGGAAATATGAACCATGGGCTTCATCAACTAAAACAGGTAAATTTTTTTGATGACAACAATCTATTAAAGGCTCTAAATCTCCGGAATAACCATGATAAGAGGGATTTACAAGAATAACCCCTGCAATTTTATTCTCATCAAAATTTAATTTTTTAAATACATTTTCCAACCAAATTTTTGTAATTGGTTTGTAATGACCCGTTATGGTTGAAAATTCTAAGTCAAAAAATATTGGATTTATATTCTGCATCGCACAGATTTTTATGACACTTATATGAACATTTCTAGGCATCAGGATATTTTCGCCTGGATTTGCCATTGCAATTACTGCTGATTGTATTAATCCGGAAGCTCCATTAACTCCAAAAAAACATCCTTTAGCTCCAAATTTGTCGGAGAATTCTCTTTGAGATTTAGCAATTAATCCGCTTTGGGATAGTGGGGAGCCTATTTCTGGTAATTCGGGCAAGTCCCAATACCCAGGTGGATTTTTTAATAACTTCACTAATTTTTTTGGTAAAGCTGCCCCTCTGTTATGAGCGGGAAAGAATAAAGACTTTAAAAACTTTTTGGTTAGAAAAGATGAAATGCTCATAAAGTATTATTGACATATATAGAATGGAGTACATGGTAATCTTTTTTGATATTTTTTAACTTTAATGAAAAAATCTTATTCGGAATATTCAGCAAAAGAAGACTTTCTTTGGTTGATTTTGAGACCATGGATTTTTATCCCAAGAGTTTTATATATCCTTTTAACTTTTATTTTTCTTTTTTTAAGAATACTTTTTCAAGGTAACAGTAAAAATAAAAATGTACAAAAAAATCTCTCGAAATATCTTTTTGATGTAATAACGAATTTAGGGCCTTGTTTTATCAAATTAGGCCAAGCACTCTCAACTAGACCAGATCTTGTTAGACAAGATTGGCTTACTGAACTTACAAACTTACAAGATAATCTCCCAGCATTTGATCACAAAATTGCTTTAAAAATCATTGAAGAGGAACTTGGATCGCATGCTTATGAATTATTTGAAGAGTTTCCAGATAGTCCTATTGCTTCAGCAAGCTTAGGTCAAGTTTATAAAGCAAAATTAAATAATTCTTATCTAGCTGTGAAAGTACAGCGGCCAAATTTATACTTTCTTATAAGAAGGGATGTTGTAATCTTAAGGTTTTTAGGAACTTTTTTATCCCCACTTTTACCATTAAATATAGGTGTTGGAATTGGAGAGATAATAGATGAATTCGGTAAGGCACTTTTTGATGAAATTGACTATCAAAAAGAGGCCGAAAATGCTTTGAGGTTTGCAAATTTATTCAAAGAAAATCCAAATATTTTTATTCCTAAATTAGAAAAACAGTTTTCATCCAAAAGGGTAATCACAACTTCTTGGATTGATGGAGTTAAGTTAAGAGATCGTGCTTTATTGGAGGAAAATAACTTAATCCCTGCTTCATTTATAAAAACATGTGTCATCAGTGGATTGCAGCAATTATTTGAATTTGGATATTTTCATGCAGACCCACATCCAGGAAATATGTTTGCTCTCAAAGGAGGAAATGCAGATTGTGGGAATTTAGCTTATGTTGATTTTGGAATGATGGATACTATTACAAATTTAGATAGACTTACTCTTATTAAGGCAATTGTTCACATAATAAACGAAGAATATTATCTTCTCGCAGAAGATTTCCAGAAATTAGGTTTTTTAACCAAAGAACAAGATCTTCAAAAACTTGTTGAACCATTAAAAGAAGTTCTAGGAGGATCTTTTGGCGCTGAGGTTGGTAATTTTAATCTTAAAAATGTAACTGACAAATTCTCAAAACTAATGTATTCCTATCCTTTCAGAGTTCCCAGTAGGTTTGCCTTAATAATAAGAGCCGTTGTTAGTCAAGAGGGTTTAGCACTAAGGTTAGATCCTGAATTTAAAATTCTAAAAATAGCTTATCCATATATTGCAAAAAAATTACTTACCGATAATTCTGAAGAGATTTTAGACATACTTTTAGAAGTCGTTTTTGATAATAAAGGCCAAATCCAAATAGAAAAAGTTGAAAGTTTACTAAACATTTTATTTAGAGATTCGGAAAATATCAATTCAGATCTCATACCAGTTGCGAATGCTGGATTGAAATTATTTGTCAGTAAAAAAGGATCCGAAGTTAGGAAGAATCTTCTTTTAAGTCTTATAAAAGATGAAAAATTAGAATTTACTGATGCAAAAAAACTCTTAGCTTTAATTAGGGATACTTTTAGCCCTCTGAATATTGCAAAAAGTGCAGTTCAAAATATTATTTCTACAGTTTAGTTTTTATATTTATATCTAATTAACTTACTTATGATTTTAATTCGATTAGAATTGGATGTAATGTTTTAAAAATGAGAAGTAAAAAGGATTATTTATTTTTGGAAATTAAATGAATATTTTGAAAAATCTTTTTTTACTTAACAAAAAATCTGAAAAAAATAAAGACTTAAGTTCTGGATTGGTTGACCAATATATTGAAATTGCAAAGTTAGTAAAAGAAGCAAGAATTCAACAAAACCTAACAATTGAAGAATTGTCATACATTTCAAAAATTCCTGAACGAATAATAAATTCTATTGAAAATAATAATAAAAATATTAGGCCAGAGTATCCTTTTATAAGATCTATATTAATTAAATTAGAAGAATGCTTAGTATTAAAAAAAAATTCATTATTAAAATTAGCAGTTAGTGAAAGAAAAAGTTTAAAGAAAGAGGGAAAGGAGTTTGTGTTTAGGAAATTCGATCTTATCAATACATGGCAAGGAAGTCTTTTGTATTTTTTTATATTAGTTCTAACTATATTTATATTAAAGAGATACTTTATTTTAAATGTAAATGTTATCGAGATTCAAAATATTGAAAATCAAATCATTGATAAATAATTTTTAATAAATTTTATTTTCTAGTTCTCCCAAAATTATTACCTAGCTCACTAAAGATTTTTATATTATCCTCTATTTCTTCTAAAGATCGATTTAACTTCCATTTCCAGTTATTTTTTGTGGTGCCAGGTTTGTTTAATCTACTTGAATCGTCTAGAGATAATATATCTTGTATTGGAGCGATAAATAGATTAGCGTTAGTTTCCATGCCAATTTCTATTAAATCCCAAGAGGGATTTTCTGAAAATTTATATTCATCTTTTATTCTTTCTTTAGATTCATAATCTAAATATTCCCACCATGAAACAGAAGTAGAGTTATCGTGAGTACCTGTATAGACAACCCAATTTTCTCCTTTAATATTCTTAGGTAAATAGGGATTATCTTCATTGCCATCAAAAGCAAATTGTAATATTTTCATGCCAGGAAGTTCAAAATTTTTCCTTAATTTCTCTACATCTGGCGTTATCACTCCCAGATCCTCCGCAATGATTGGTAGATAGTTAACTCCTAGATCCTTTTTTACTTTTTTTAATAGTGTTTTACCTGGAGAATTTATCCATTTCCCAATGATTGCCGTTTGAGAAGTTCCATTAACTCTCCAGTAACCGGCTAAACCCCTGAAATGATCAAATCTCAATATGTCCACAAGTTCAAATTGCCTTTGAAATCTTTTTCTCCACCAATCGAAATTTGTCCTCTTATGTTTTGACCAAAAGTAAGTTGGGGTTCCCCATAATTGTCCTGTTGATGAAAAATAATCCGGTGGAACACCACTTTGAAAGATTAAATCTCCATTTTTAAAAATTGAAAATAATGATTTATTACTCCATACGTCAGCGCTGTCTCTAGAGACATAAAAAGGCAAATCTCCTATTAGCTTAATATTTCTTGATTTTGCGAAGTTTTTAATATCGCTCCATTGCTCATCAAGATGCCATTGTATTAATTTTTTAATAAGTATCTCTTCACTTTTTTTCTTAATCCACGATTTTAAGAACTTGTTATTTTTTAATTTAAATTCTTGAGGCCATTCCCACCAAGGCAACATATTAAACTCCTCTCTGATAACAACAAATGTTGTAAAGTCTTCAATCCAAGAATTCCTCCTGATCCATTTATTAAAATTAATTTTTCTTTCTTCAGATTGTGAACTCCAACCTTGCAAAAGGAGGTGACCTAATTTCTTTGTATAATCATCTGCAATATCAAAATCAAAATGATCTTCATTCTGATTTATTGGAACTAGATTTTCTTCATTTGAAGGGAAGATAAAACCTTTCTCGATTAAATCATCCATATCCAAAAACCAAGGGTTTAGTGCAAAACTAGACGGGGAACTATATGGAGAACCTGTAGAGTCAGTAGGTGTAAGAGGTAAAAATTGCCAGTATTCAATCCCATGGCTATGTAGCTTTTCTATCCAATCTTTAGCTCCTCTGCCAAAAGTCCCACATACTTTTCCTCCCGGAATACTTGTTGGATGCATAAGTACGCCTAATGATTTTTTTTCAAGAATTGACTCTATAGGCATTTTTTTTTATATTTTTATTCTTTACTTATCTAAATTCAACCATATACAAATTTTTTTTAATTGACAAATATTGTTCCTTGCTTTTAAGAGTGCATAAAAAAATCTGCTTTTTAATAAACGATATATTGCTTGATTGATCTGACTTTTGAAAAGATCTAGTCATTATCTTTTGCGAAATTCACATTAACGACTACGATAAGAATATAGTTTTATGGTGCAAATTTCGTGACAAGTTTTATCACGGCTATGCAGAGTAAAGAATCAAACTTTAATCTAACTAATAGTAGATTAAGGGTTGTAAGTGGAACAACAAATCCTAAATTAGCTGAAGAAATTGCATCATACTTAGGGATTGAAAATGTACCTTTAATATCTAAAAGATTTGCTGATGGTGAACTTTATGTTCAGATTCAGCAATCTATTAGAGGTTGTGATGTATTCCTGATACAACCTACATGCGCTCCAGTAAACGACAGTTTGATGGAGCTTATGATTATGGTTGACGCATGCAAGAGAGCGTCTGCAAGACAAATAACGGCTGTAATCCCTTATTATGGATATGCAAGGGCAGATAGAAAGACCTCAGGAAGAGAGTCTATAACTGCAAAACTAACTGCTAACTTACTTGAAAAATCAGGAGTTGATAGGGTCCTTGCTATGGATTTACATTCAGCTCAAATACAAGGATATTTTGACATCCCATGCGATCATATTTACGGCTCACCTGTATTAATTGACTATCTAGAAACTTTAGATTTAGAGGAAGTAGTTGTCGTCTCTCCTGATGTAGGTGGTGTTGCGAGAGCAAGAGCATTCGCAAAATTAATGAAAGATGCTCCGTTGGCTATCATTGACAAAAGGAGATCGGCTCATAATATCGCTGAAAGTCTTACAGTTATTGGTGAAGTTAAAGGTAAAACGGCTATTCTTATAGACGACATGATAGATACTGGCGGCACAATTTGTTCTGGAGCTAATTTACTAAAAAAAGAAGGAGCTAATAGAATATTTGCATGTGCATCTCATGCTGTATTTTCTCCTCCTTCTTATGAGAGATTAAGTACTAAGAATCTATTCGAACAAGTTATTGTGACTAATAGCATACCAGTTATGCATAAAGATAATTTTCCACAATTAAAAGTACTTTCTGTCGCAAATATGCTTGGGGAAGCTATTTGGAGAATTCACGATGAAAGTTCCGTTAGTTCTATGTTTAGATAAAATAAAATATTGTTTTTACAATCCTTGTAATTTTTTGAGTCTCTCAGTTTCAATCTTAAATTGTTTTTCAATCTTTTCAGGAACGTTATCTGGACATACTTGAAGAGCTGATTCAACTAATTGAAGAGATGAAATAAATTGTAATTGTTTCATATCAACTGTTTGTTCTTTCTTTTTTTCTATTATTTTTCCTCCATGTTTTTGGAGAACTACTGATGCGAAAGTTGCTGACGCAACGTTTAAAGTTTTCGGAAAATCCAAATCAAATCCTTTTCTTGTCGCATTACATAGAAATGAAACACCCATCCCATGATATAAATCTAAATCATTTTTCTTAGCAGGTGAATTTTTAATATTTGCATTTACATTATTAAATTGATTATTTAAATCAAATAAAAAAAAAGAAAAAAATAAGGGTATTACAAAAATTTTAGATACTTTAAAGCACATATTTGATTTATTGTTTATTCATATTATTAAAGATAACATTTTTTATTTTTAAAACTTAATCTCCCAACAGAATTTATTGAATAATTTTAATTTCGTGATGATTCTCTACTATTTTCAGCTTATTTTTGTTCCATGAATATATAACCCTAAATCTATAATTATCAGAATCTACAAGTCTTGTATGTTCAAGAATATACCAATCTTTGTAAGAAGATTCAAAAATCATTTCGTGTTCGTCGACTTGCTTAATATTTGAGATCCCTTCATCGTTACTTAAATAAAAATTTTCCCTCATAAGTTGATGGCCTTTTAAGAATGCACGCATTTCTCCTCGTTCTTTATACTGGGGATTTTCGTCAAAGAAATTATATTTTTTCTCTGGGTACCAAGTGAATTTATAATGCGACTCCCATTCATATTTACTTTCGAGAGCTTGTATATTTATATTCATACTTAAGTTATAAGTTTTTTGTGCTTCATCAAGAAAATAAGTTCTATTAGATTTCCACAATCCAATATTTCGCGAAAACCACCTTTTTAAATTGCTGTTTAAATTGATTTCTGGAGAATTTTCACCAAAATGTAAATTTTTCTTTGAATTAATAGCGACCATTTATAAATAAGTCCTATTTATTTAATAGCCTATCTGTAAAATAAAAAAAAATATCTTAAGGTGTTTATAAGGATTAACAGCTTTTCAACACTTCAGAGGAAATCATTTGAATGATAAAAAAGAGTTAAAATTAATACTTGTGGCAGCTAGAAATCAACTTTCTAGTAATGATATTAAGTCCCTAATTGCTTATTTAGAATCAGATGATTGTGACTTTGAGATATCTCTCCAGATTTCTGACCCCACAGAACAGCCGGAATTACTTGAATTACATAGATTAGTTGCTATTCCTGCTCTTATAAAAGTTTCCCCAGCTCCAAAGCAAATATTTGCTGGAAGTAATATTTTCTCTCAGTTGCAAAAATGGTTGCCTAGGTGGACACAGGAAGGATTGACAAAAAATCTTGGTATTAATTTGCAACCATCCAAAATTGATTCAATAAGAACTCAAAAAGAATTTCTCTTGGAAGACGAACTTCTTGTTTTAAGACAGGAAAATGAGACATTAACAAAAAGAATAGAGTCTCAGGAAAGATTATTAAGAATGGTCGCGCATGAATTAAGAACACCTTTAACTGCTGCTACTTTGGCTGTTCAAAGTCAAAAACTCGGACAAATAGATATTTCAAAATTGCAAGAGGTGATTAAAAGACGTCTAGAAGAGATTGAACTCTTATCTCAGGATCTTTTAGAGGTTGGAACAACTAAATGGGAAGCGTTATTTAATCCTCAGAAAATTGATTTAGGTAATATAAGTGCTGAAGTAATACTTGAATTAGAAAAATTCTGGAGATTAAGGAATATTGAAATTGATACTGATATTCCATCTGATCTGCCAAGTGTTTTTGCAGATCAAAGAAGAATGAGGCAAGTATTTTTAAATTTAATTGAAAATGCTATTAAATTTTCTGAAGACTCTGGTTCTATAAAAATTACTATGATTCATAAGACAAACCAATGGGTAGAAATAACAATTTGTGACAAAGGTGCAGGTATTCCTTTGAGCGAACAAAAAAGAATTTTTTTAGATAGAGTTAGACTCCCACAGACTTCTGAAGGAACTTCAGGATTTGGGATAGGGTTATCTGTCTGCAGGAGAATTGTACAAGTCCATGGCGGAAGAATATGGGTCGTCTCTGAAATTGGTGTAGGTTCCTGCTTCCATTTCACCGTTCCAGTGTGGCAAGGACAAAACAAAGAGCAACAATACTTGACGAAAGGCTAGCCTTACTCTTAGTTTTTAATAAGCTGTTATGCTAATTCCCTGGCCCCATCGTCTAGAGGCCTAGGACACCTCCCTTTCACGGAGGCGACAGGGGTTCGAATCCCCTTGGGGCTATTTTTTAAAACTTTAAACTAACTCATTGATGATTTTGCTTGTCTATCGACGGCAATCAAATTTTCAGAAAGATCTTTTTTTAGTCTTTTCTCTATCATCCCTATTGGCATCCACTGACAACCTTGAACAGTAAGATCATAAATCAATGAATTTTTTGATGTACCTTTTATGCGTTGAATTTTCCAACTACCTTCGAATTTTCTGAAATCTCCTTTAATTAGGTTGAATTTTAAAAGGCCAAGCTCCTTATCTTCAAATAAATCGATAGTTACTTCAGCTGAAAATTTCATACCAAGAAAATCCTGAGCACCAACTTGATTAAGGTGAACATTATTTTCCTTTTGATATATTTTTTTACTTGACAATAAATTTGGAATGTAAATATTTAATCGATCATAATCTGTTAGAACATTCCACAAAGACTCAAAACTCGCAGAAGTTGTAAGTTGAGCTGCAAGTCGCCTTGTTCCTCCAGAGAGCTTTTCCATCGTTTGCTCAATTGTCCTGTAACCATTTTTATTAGAATGATTTACTGGTTCTTGAGGATTATTCATAAATGAATTTTTTAAATAGATAAAAAATTATTTCTGTGTAACTATACTGATAAAAACAATAAATACTGAAAAATAAAAATAATTTAATTAGATTATCCCGATCTCAAAACGTAACCATTTTTGTATAATTACCTCAAATTAAACTACAAATTGATAGTCTTTTATATAAAGAAAACTAAAAAATGTATTCACAATCAACAGTTATCGCAGGTGGCTTAGCTCATATACCAGTAGTAATAGGAGTTTTTTCTTTTATTCAAAAATTTTTTAGTAAAAGAGCCTCAAATTTGCCCCAAGATACAGAACCAAAAAAATCTCCGGTAACACCCGTTGAACAAAATTCAACTCCTAAACCTGCTCCTGTTGCAAAGTTAGAGACTAATAAAGTAGTCAAGAAGAAACATGCTGATGTCCCAGTTAATATCTACAGACCAAAAACACCTTATGAAGGCACTGTAATCGAAAATTATAGTCTTCTTAAAGATGGAGCTATTGGGAGAGTAAATCACATTACTTTCGACCTTAAAGATAGTGATCCATTTTTAAATTATGTTGAGGGCCAAAGTATCGGTATTATGCCTGCCGGAGAAGATGCAAACGGAAAGCCTCATAAATTAAGACTTTATTCGATAGCTAGTACTAGACATGGAGATGATTTTAAAGGTAATACAGTTTCTCTTTGTGTTAGACAGCTTCAGTACGAAAAAGATGGCGAAACTATAAATGGTGTTTGTTCTACTTATTTATGCGATATTAAGCCTGGAGATAAAGTAAAAATTACAGGACCTGTAGGTAAAGAGATGCTACTCCCAGATGAAGAGGATGCAAACATTGTTATGTTGGCTACTGGAACTGGAATAGCTCCTATGAGAGCTTATTTAAGAAGAATGTTTGAGGCAACTGAAAAAGAAAAAAATAAATGGAATTTTAAGGGTAAAGCTTGGCTATTTATGGGAGCTCCAAAATCAGCTAATTTGTTATACGAAGAAGATCTTCAAAGATATCTAACTGATTACCCAGATAATTTCAAATATACAAAAGCTATTAGCCGTGAGCAGCAAAATACAAAAGGAGGAAGAATGTATATTCAAGATAGAGTTTTAGAATCTGCGAACGAACTTTTCAATATGATTGAAGATGAGAAGACACATATTTATCTTTGTGGATTAAAGGGTATGGAACCTGGAATAGATGAAGCCATGACAAAGGCAGCTGAAGAAAAAGGTTTGAACTGGTCAGAATTAAGACCTCAACTGAAAAAAGCAGGAAGATGGCACGTAGAAACCTACTAAATCTTTCTTATTTAGATTTAAGTATTATCTACTGAATACTTTTTGGTTTAGACACAATATGTAGCTAATTTTTGAAAAAAAGAGGATTTTAAAAAAAGAATATTAAAAATATGCCTTCAACTTTAAGTAATCCTCTTAGATTAGGTTTACGGCAGGAAAGAGTCATATCTCCACAATGCTTAGTAATATTTGGTGCTAGTGGAGACCTTACTCATAGAAAATTAATACCAGCCTTATTTGAACTCTATTTGCAAAGAAGAATTCCTAGTGAATTTGGAATAGTTGGTTGTGCGAGAAGACCTTGGACTGATGATGAGTTTAGAGAAAAGATGAAACTAAAGCTATCTAATCAAATATCTGGTAAAGAGAGGGAGTGGGAACAATTTTCTAATTATCTTTTCTATGAACCAGTAGACTTACAACAAAGTGATCATGTCGTAAGGCTTTCTAAAAGATTAAATGAAATTGATAAAACACAAGCTACTCATGGAAATAGAACATTTTATTTATCAGTATCTCCGAATTTCTATGCAAGTGGATGTAAAGCTCTTAAAGCAGCTGGTCTTTTAGATGACCCTAAGAAAAGTCGTTTAGTGATTGAAAAACCTTTTGGGAGAGATTATTCAAGTGCAAAGAAATTGAATAAGATCGTCCAAAGTTGTGCTGAAGAAAGTCAGATTTATAGGATTGATCATTATTTAGGTAAAGAGACAGTTCAAAATATTCTTGTTTTGAGGTTCGCTAACACTATTTTCGAACCAATCTGGAACAGAAATTATATATCAAGTGTTCAAATTACTTCATCTGAAACAGTGGGTGTTGAAGATAGAGCTGGTTATTACGAAAGCTCTGGTGCATTAAGAGATATGCTTCAAAATCATATGACTCAAATGCTTGCTGTTACTACTATGGAACCTCCTGGAAAATTTGAACCAGAAGCAATAAGAAATGAAAAAGCTAAGGTTCTTCAAGCTTCAAAACTTGCTGATGAAAATGAACCGTGGAATTGTTGCATAAGAGGTCAATATGGAGAGGGAGGAAATATCTCAAATCAACTCAAAGGATATAGGCAGGAAGATGGTGTTAATTGTAATAGCACAACAGAAACTTATATTGCGACAAAAGTTTTCGTTGATAACTGGCGTTGGCAAGGGGTTCCTTTTTATTTGAGAACAGGCAAAAGACTACCTAAAAGACTTGGAGAAATAGTTTTGAATTTTAAAGACGTTCCTGTTCATTTATTTGAATCAACAATAATAAATCCTTCCCCAAATCAACTTATCCTCAGGATTCAGCCAAATGAAGGTGCTACTTTCAAATTTGAGGTAAAATCCCCTGGTTCTGGAATGAAATCAAGACCTGTTGAGATGGAATTTTCTTATGATGAGTCATTTGGAGAACCCTCAGATGAAGGCTATGTAAGATTGTTAGCGGATGCAATGCTATCTGACCCAACCTTATTCACTAGAAGTGATGAAGTTGAGGCAGCCTGGAAACTTTATACACCATTAATAGAATTGATGGATAATTCTCCTTGGAAGTTACCTATTTATAATTATGAATCTATGACGTGGGGACCTCCTGAATCTGATCAATTACTTTCAAAAGATAATATTTTCTGGCGTAGACCTTAAAAATGAAACCTCAATTAACACTTCAAACTCCATTAGAACTTCCTTATCAGGAAATTTCTAATTACCTTAATAAATTATGGATTTCAGAAGATAAAGATAATAGTGGAGCTAATACTTTTACATTAATGGTCTGGCAACCTGCTTGGCTAGAACAATGTTTGGTTCAAAAAGGATTAGTAAATGGACCAATTACTGGAAATTTAAGTCCAGAGATAATTGAAGTTGCTAAAAAATTCATATTAGATCAAGGACTTCCTGTAAGTACTACCCTTCAAAGTCAAAAATTATTGGATTTGTTGAAGGAAAATTTATCTAATAAAGACTTTGAAGATTTTAGAGGACAATTTTTTGAATCATCGATAAGTACATTGAATCCAAGAAGATTAATAACTCTAGCGCCAACGTTAAATGAAAATTCAGATATCAAAACTTTTGTGTCCGCTTACTGTCCATTAAGTGATACTCCAGCTAAGCAACCTATATGTGGGGATTTAGTGGTAATTAGGGGTGACTCAGCCTCAATATCCAATAAAGGATTAAAAATAATTGAAGAATTATCTATTGATGAATTACCTTCATGGTTGTGGTGGAATGGAAGCTTGGATGAATCGCCTGAAATCTTTGAATACTTTACTAATCATGGTATGAGGTTAATAATAGATACTGCTCTTGGATCGCCTAACAGATGTTTAAAAGTTTTAAATCAATTAAATAATTCAAATAAAGCTATTAATGATTTGAATTGGGTTAGGTTGAAAAATTGGAGGGAATCATTAGCAATGATTTTTGATCCGCCTTCGAGGAGGCCAATTTTAGATCATATTACTGATATTGATATTGATATCGCAGGAGATCATTTGATTCAAGCTTTGTTTTTGATTTCATGGATTAGCGATAAACTTAGTTGGTCTTTTCTAAGGGTTGAAAGGGATTCAGAATCAACAAAAATAGAGTTTGAAAGAATTAACGGTGAAATAATTTCTGCATCAATTAATCCCTTATCTTTGGGGAATCCAAGTATTCATTTAGGACAAGTTATTGGATTGAGATTAATTTCAAAAATTAGTGAGGTTCAAAAAAATAATACTTGTGTAATACTTGGTTGTGAATCAGTGGAATGTATGAGACTTGAAGCAGGGGGAATGGCGAACATGGAATTAATAGAACAAGTTGTTCCAAATTCTTTTTCTACATCAGAGTATGATGTTAGTAAATTGTTGGGAAGTAGTAGAGGTAATACAAGTCCTCTTTTTGAAAATTCTATTAAAATAGCCCTTCAAATATTTAATGGTTTTAATAACTAATAAATGCCCTGTGTAATATCTTCTCCTTCAACTGATAGTGGGAAAACTACATTATCGCTTTTAATATCTTGTTGGGCATTCTCAAAAGGCATAAAGATACAAACTTTCAAGGTTGGCCCAGATTATCTTGATCAACAACAATTAAGTTCAATTGGCCAACCTATTTGTAGGAATTTAGATATTTTTTTAAGTGGTGAGGAATGGGTTCAAGAAAGTTTTTTTAAACATTCTTTGAAATATGAATTCTCATTAATTGAAGGAGCAATGGGTCTATTTGATGGACTAGGGTCTACAAGCTATTCCAGCACAGCAAATATCTCTAAACTTCTTAATGTTCCAGTAATTTTTATTGTTAATGCTAGAGGTCAAGTAGCTTCTCTTTTGGCGATTGTTCGAGGTTTTAGAGATTTCGATAGCGAGTTGTCAATAGCAGGAATTATATTTAACAACGTTAATTCAGATAGACATAAAAAATTAATCAAAGAAGTTTTTAAAAATGAAGATATCGAAATTCTTGGTTTTCTACCATCTGATTCAAAAATAGCTTTAAACAAAGCTAATTTAGGTTTAATATCCCCATTGGATAATGACAAAGAAATTGATGTTGAATATTTTGCAAATTTCGCCGAAAGAAATCTTGATGTATTTTCTCTTATAAAATTCTTGAAATCTCCGCAAAAGAAAATATTTAATTCTGTCAGTTTTAAAGATTTTAAAATAGATAAAAGTAAACCTATCGCAATTGCAGAAGATAAAATCTTTCATTTTCAATACCCTGAAACTAAGGAGTTTTTGAGTGAAATAGGCATTCCATTGATTTCATGGAGTATTTATGATGATGAAGAAATACCTAATGAGGCTTCTTCTTTAATTATTCCTGGAGGGTTCCCTGAAAAATATGCTGATCATATTAGTAACTCTATAAAAAGCTTAAATTCGTTAAGGAAATTCCGCAAAAATGGATTTATATATGCAGAGTGCGGAGGGATGATGATTTTAGGAGACTTTATAAAAGATGAAAATGGTAGTAATCATAAAATGAGTGGCATCCTGCCTTTTAGATCAAAAAAAAGTAAACTTTCAGTAGGTTATAGATACATTGAAGGTTTAAAAAATACTCCCATCATTAAACAAAATCAATTAATAAGAGGACATGAATTCCATTATTGGGAAATTGAAAATAATTTATCTGAACTTTATTTACGAAAAGCTGAGCATCAGAAGAAACTTTCTTCCCCATGGAAAATTAAATCTTGGAAAACAGAATACAAAAATGAAGGCTTTTTTGATGAAAAATTACATGCAAGTTGGATTCACTTACATTTGCCAAGTTCTCCAGAAGTCGCAAAAAACTTTATAGATGCCACCCAAACTAGTTTTTTAGAGGATTCTTAATTTATGATCAAATCAAATATTTTGAGAGGAGAACCTAAAAAAAACATTCCAGGCAAAGTGATTAATGGTCCTAAAAAACTCCCTATCATGACCTCAATTTTTGTATGGCCAAGAGTTTCTTTTAAAAGTAGTTCAGATTGAGGGTCTAGTTTTTTTGATAATTTATTGATTTCTGCAGCTTGAATCCCAGCTGATTTTCTAACACCACTAGCGTCATACATAACTATTAGTGATATGGCAACTGATAATGCGAATATTGAGCTATCAAATCCCAATTCATAACCTATACCAGATGTAGCACCAGTTATTAAGGCGGAATGACTTGAAGGCATACCACCCGTCTCGAACATAATTCCAAATCTTAGCTCCCCTTTTGAAAATAAATTGAATACAATTTTGAAAAATTGAGCTATTAAACAGGATAATAAGCTCCAAAAAAGAACTGAATTATTAAAAAAGGGATAAAACTCAGACATAAATTAAAATAATTATCTGTCTCTGTTTGTAATAAAGTCGGCTAACGATATTAAATACTTTGCGTCTGCACCCCAAGGTTCAATTGCTTTTTTTGCTTTTTCAACTAAATCAAATGCTCTTTTCTTTGATTCCTCCATCCCAAGTAATTTAGGGTAAGTAGTTTTGTCAGCTAAAAGATCCTTGCCGGCAGTTTTCCCAAGCTTTTCACTGCTGGAAGTTAAATCGAGAATATCATCTATTATTTGGAAGGCTAAACCAATTCCCTCTGCATATGTAGTTAGAGCTTGTAATAGTTTATCGTTAGCACCTGCGATCATCGCGCCTGTCCTTACGCAAGCCTTTAATAAAGCCCCAGTCTTATGGAGATGGATATATTCTAGAGTTTCAAGGTCGACTTCTTTACCTTCGCATTCCAAATCAACAACTTGCCCCCCGACTAGGCCTGGCGCACCGGCAACAAGGGATAATTCGCCAATTACATTTAATAATCTATTTGAATCGACTCCAGGGCTTCTTAAAGAGACCATTTCAAAGGCCCTGGTTAATAAAGCATCTCCTGCAAGAATAGCTATTGCATCTCCATATACTTTATGGTTTGTTGGCCTGCCTCTCCTTAAGTCATCATTATCCATGGCCGGTAGATCATCATGAATCAAGGACATTGTATGGATCATTTCTATTGCTACTGCAGTAGGAACAGCAAGAGATGGTTCTCCTCCAGCCAGAGAGCAAGATGCTAAACATAAAATTGGACGTATTCTTTTCCCTCCAGCTAAAAGAGAATATCTCATTGATTCTCTTAATATTTCTGGATTCTCAGGGCCCAACGAAAAATCAAGTGCTTCTTCTACAACCTTTTTTGTGCTTTTAAGATATTTTTCAAAATCAGAAATACTATTTATAACTTCAGTCATTTTAAAACTTTAATAAAAAATTTTTTCATCTTGGAGTTTATGGCAAAAGGTCATTAAGAGTTGATGATAAACCAAATTGTTTTTGCCAGCTAAAAATAGTATTTACAAGTAACATTGTTACTGTCATTGGTCCAACTCCTCCTGGTACAGGTGTGTAAGCAAATACTTTAGAAATGACATCCTCTAATAATACATCGCCACATAATTTGGTTTGATTTTTATCGGAACTTTTTAATCTATGTATTCCGACATCAATAATTACTGCTC
Source organism: Prochlorococcus marinus XMU1406 (assembly GCF_017696055.1). Classification (NCBI taxonomy): domain Bacteria; kingdom Bacillati; phylum Cyanobacteriota; class Cyanophyceae; order Synechococcales; family Prochlorococcaceae; genus Prochlorococcus; species Prochlorococcus marinus. The sequence goes on along the minus strand of NZ_JAAORG010000001.1, from coordinate 966,294 downwards.
CTTCTTTCACAAAACTCGAATCTATAAGATTGGGTTTTCCCGCAGCCGCAATTAGGATGTCGGCTTCTCTGCAGACTTTATTCAAATTTAATGTTTTTGAATGAGTCATTGTTACAGTTCCATTTAGATTCAACAACATAAGCGATAGAGGTTTACCAACAAGCAAACTTCTTCCAATAACAACAATTTTCTTACCTTCAATTGTAATATTTTGAGATCTTAATAAATTAATAATTCCTGCTGGTGTGCATGATCTCATCGCAGGCTCATTTTTCACTAATTTGCCTATGTTTGTCTCATTTAATCCATCTACATCTTTGCTTGGATTAATATGGCTGATTAGTTTTTGCTCATCAAACTTCTTTGGGATGGGAAGTTGTAGCAACATTCCATCAATATCCTTATCAGAATTAAGCTTGATTATTAATTGTTCAACTTCTTTTTGCTCTACACTATCTTTTAGATGAAAAATAAAACTCTTTATCCCAATCCTTGAACATGCTTTTTCCTTGTTATTAACGTAAACACCACTTGCAGGGTCTTCACCTATTCTTATTACAGCTAAACCGGGAGCTCTTTTTGCAATTTTTTTATTACTAGAAATATAGTCATTTAATCTTTCTTCAATTTCAAGAGATAATTTTTTACCATCTAATTTTAACGACATTTAGAAAAACATCTCCTTTTTACACCTAGCATGACTATAATTCTAAATTATTCAAATAGATTTATTTATATTCTGTGCAAAACATCACAACTACCTTAAAGAAATTTTTTCATCTGTGGGGGAAAAGTCAAGTTCCAGTAAAACAACCAATTAAAATTTCAAGGATAGATAATCTCATAATTTTTTTAGTATGTATTTTAATTTCAATAATTTCTTCTTATCAACTACTTCTTATTTCGCCTTTAAATTTCGCAGATATTTTGTCTTGGCTTTTGAGCTTTACTGAAATACTTATTTGTTCCGGAATTTTGATATTAGTTTCAAAAAAAGAAAATCCCACAATTTCCTCAAGACAGATTTTCTTGATCGTTATCCTTCTTTTTGCAGTACAAGCAACGAAATTAGCTTTAGCTTCAACCATAAGTCCATTATCTATGATAATACCACCGGCATTAATAATATCTCAAGGCATGGGAAGCATAACAGCTTTAGCTTGGGTATCTATAGCAAGTTTTAGTTGGCCAGACCCAGCAGTTGCTATAAATAATAATTTGTTTTTTATTTTATTAGTTTGCGCTTCAGTAGTATCTCTACTTGGTGGCAGAATAAGAAGTAGAGCTCAGTTACTTCAACTATCAATTTTTGTCCCCATAGGATCGTTCTTAAGTCAATGTGTATTAATAGGTAAAGATAAAATATCTCTTATAAATAACCAAAATTTTGTTTTAGCTAATGGGGATATATTTTCTGATTCCTTGCTATTGGCAATAGTAATGCTTTTTACTATTTTGTTTATCCCTATTTTTGAGTCAATATTCGGATTATTAACTAAAGCAAGATTACTCGAGTTGGCTGATAAGGAGAAACCTTTAATTAGAAGATTATCTCTTGAAGCTCCTGGTACTTTTGAACATACCTTACTTATATGTGGTTTGGCTGAGGAAGCAACAAGAATGATTGGTGGCGATATTGATTTAATTAAAACTGGAGCTTTATATCATGATGTTGGCAAATTACATGCACCTAAATGGTTTATCGAGAATCAGGATGGTTCAAGAAATCCGCATGACGAATTAGATGATCCAATTAAAAGTGCAGAAGTATTACAAGCACACGTTGATGAAGGATTGAAATTTGCAAGTAAAAATAGACTACCTAAATTGATAGCCAACTTTATCCCAGAACATCAAGGTACTTTAAAAATGGGTTATTTTTTTCACAAAGCCAAAGAGAAAAATCTAAATATTAATGAAAATGATTTTAGATATAAGGGACCTGTCCCTCAGTCAAAAGAAACAGCTGTTTTAATGCTTGCTGATGGATGTGAAGCAGCACTGAGAGCTATGAATATTAATGCTTCTGATGATGAAGCTTTGGAAACAATATCTAAGATTATCAATTCACGTCAAAAAGATGGTCAATTAAATGATAGTAATTTATCTAAGGGAGAAATTTTTTTGATAAAAAGGGCGTTCTTGAATGTATGGAAAAGAATTAGACATAGAAGAATTCAGTATCCAACAAGTAAGAATAATACTTTTTCATAATACTTTTTTGTTCTATTTAAGAAATTTATAGCCTAATACTTCTTCGATGTTTTGGATTACACCAATATAGAAGAGCCAATGTACTTAATAATGTTGTCAAAAGAGTAAACCCACCAATTCCAAAAATGTCTTGAAGAGTTATGAGCCTTACAACTGAATAAGGACCCATACCAGAAATTACCATTGATAAAGATACTAGGGTTAAAGTTACTCCCCATTTTTTCTCTGCTAAAAGAGCTGCTGAAGAAACTATTCCAACAATTGCAGCAGGCCACCCAAGACTTATGGCAAGAGTTATATTTGCAACTTTTAGAGGAGGCCCAAAACTTATTATTAATCCGATTATTGGAAGTGCAATTATGTTGCCGATTAAGCCAACCCACGAAAGTGCCCAATATCCAATTAACCTTTCTCTCATTATTTACTGCTTTAACTATCAATTCAATCTACATTATTAAGAGACTATTTTTTAATGCTACTTAATAATCCTAAGAAATAATTTAATTTGCAGGATTGGATATAAATGTATTATCAGAGCTTTCTAAATTATCAAATTGTGGATGAATTGAATTTTTTTTCTCAGAAAATACAAGTCTATTTAAAGCATTAACGTAAGCATTCGCTGCAGCAACTACAACATCCGTATCAGCAGAATGACCAGAATATATCTTATTATCCCTTCTTATTCTTATTGTTACTTCGCCCAAAGCATCAATTCCTTCTGTAACTGACTTAACAGAAAATTCAATTAATTCATTAGGAACTTTAGCTAATTTATTTAAAGCCTCGCATACTGCATCAACTGGTCCAGTCCCTACTGATACAGCAGTATCCTCAGTATTATCTTCTGTGTTTAAAAGCGAAATTGTAGCAGTAGGTTTAGATGCGTTACCGCAACTTACTTGTACAAGACTTAATTGAAATTTAGCTTCTGGGAGCTGAACTTGTTCACTAACAATTGCTTCTAAGTCTCTATCAGTAATTTCTCTTTTCCTGTCAGCTAAATCCTTAAAACGAGCAAAAGCATCATTTAAATCTTCTCGGCTCAAGTCATATCCCATCTCTTCTAATCTTGCTCTTACTGCACTCCTACCACTAAGTTTCCCCAAAGATATTTTGTTGTCACTTAATCCAACAGTTTTTGCATCGATAATTTCGTAAGTTAATCTATTTTTTAAAACCCCATCCTGATGAATGCCTGACTCATGTGCAAAAGCGTTAGCTCCCACAATTGCTTTATTAGGTTGTACAGTCATTCCAGTTAGGTTGGAAACAAGTCTAGAGGTTTTTGTTATTTCTTCTGTTCTTATTGCCGTAAGAGGAGTTGGTGAATCTGGATTTCTTTTGAAAAAACTATTAAAAAAACTTTTCCTAACATGTAGTGCCATGACTAATTCTTCTAGAGAGGCATTCCCGGCTCTTTCACCAATTCCATTAATAGTACACTCTAGTTGCCTTGCCCCATTTTTTACTGCCTCAAGAAAATTGGCTACTGCTAAACCCAAATCATTATGACCATGAACCGAGATTACTGCCTCATTAATATTCGGAACATTTTTATTTATATCATAAATTAGTTTACCAAATTCACTAGGAGTAGTGAATCCAACAGTATCTGGAATATTTATTGTTGTTGCTCCTGCAGATATAGCTAGTTGAATAACTTCGTATAAAAAATCAGGATCACTCCTTGATGCATCTTCACAAGAAAACTCAATATCATCTACCAATGATTTTGCATAATTAACCATTTCTGGAACTATTTGAATGACATCTTTTCTGGATTTTTTAAGTTTATGTTTAAGATGAATATCACTTGTCGCAATAAAAGTATGTATTCTTTTCTTAGGAGCTGGACTTACAGCTTCGTAACATGCTTTTATATCTCCTTTAGACGCTCTAGCCAAACCGCATATCGTAGGGCCATTTTCTTTCCCTACGGAGTTGGCAATTTTATTAACAGCTTTAAAATCTCCTGGACTTGCGAAAGGGAATCCAGCCTCAATAACATCTACCCCTAATCTTGCTAATTGATGGGCGATAGCAAGTTTCTCTTCAAGATTTAAACTGGCACCGGGAGATTGCTCTCCATCTCGAAGAGTTGTATCAAATATCAAAATTCTTCCAGGATCTTTTGACATAAGAAGTAATAACCTAAACTTATACTAAGCTAATTAAAAAAATTTGACTAGATTTAGTTCAACAAAATTTTCTGGAAATTTATAACTTAAATAATATTGGTTAAAATTCTGAAGAAAAAAATGAAATACTTAAATTATTAAAGTATTCTTTTAGGATCAAAGCTTCCTTTTGTAAAAAGTTAATTTTGATTATTTATAGATTTTCAGGTATAAATTATAAAAAGTATGAATGGGCGATACCCCAAAAAAAATGTTTTAGGTCAGTTAGCAATAGTTTTACATGCTCATCTACCTTACGTCAGAAAAAACGAAAAAAACTCCTTAGAAGAGGATTGGTTATTTCAGGCGATTTTGGAATGTTATATACCACTACTTGAATCAATAGAATCTTCCATAAATGAAAATCCTGAAAATACAAAACTTACTATTAGTTTGTCGCCAACATTATTATCACTTCTAAATAATAAAAAAATTCAAGAAACTTTCCCAAGCTGGATTAAAACAAGGAATGATTTCTTAAACGATCTGCCACTAGAAGAAAAAAATGCCGCTGCATTTTTAATAAAAAATCTTAATGATAAATACTTATATTGGCAAAATTGTTTTGGAAATCTAATTGAGAAGTTCAGGGGATTAAATAACTCTGGAAATTTGGATATTCTTACTTGTGCTGCTACTCATGGATATTTACCAATTCTAAGGGAGAATCCTGAAACTGTTAAAGGTCAAATCAATACAGCAATTAGGAATCATGAAAATATTTTTGGAACAAAGCCTTTAGGTATTTGGTTACCTGAATGCGCATATTATGAAAATTTAGACGAAATTCTATTTAATTCCGGAATAAGATATGCAATCTTAGACGGTCATGGGATTCTGAATTCCACACCAAGGCCTAGGTATGGAGTGTATGCTCCAATCTGCTCGAAAAATGGCGTTGCGTTCTTCGGAAGAGATAGTGAGTCAACTTTGCCCGTTTGGTCTGCTAAGGATGGCTTCCCTGGAGACAAAGTTTATAGGGAATTTCACAAAGATTTGGGATGGGAATTACCTATCTCCAAGCTCCAAGAGAAAGGTATCTTAACTAAAAGACCTTTGGGTTTGAAGTTTCATAAAATTACAGACAATAACGTACCATTAGGTGAAAAGGCGTTTTACTTAGAAAATGAAGCTAAAAAGAAGGCTGTAGAACATGCTGAAGATTATCTTCTGGCGAGATCCAAACAATTAGAAAAATTAACTTTATCCTCTTCCTTTAATCCTTTGTTGGTAGCTCCATTTGACGCAGAGTTATTTGGTCATTGGTGGTATGAGGGGCCTTTTTTTATTGAAAATATTTTAAAGAACTCTAGTAAATATTCAATTAAGCTCACAAATTTAAAAGAATTCTTACTTCAAAAGCCAAATCTTCAGATTTGCGACCCATCACCATCAAGCTGGGGACAAGGAGGTTACCATAATTATTGGATTAATGATTCAAATTCATGGATTGTTCCAGAGATCACAAAAGCAGGCTCAACATTTGTTGATTTATGCTCGAAAAATTTTAATAATGATTTGTCTCCAAGACTTTTCAAACAAGCAGCAAGAGAATTACTTCTCTCTGAGTCCTCTGATTGGAGTTTTATCCTAAGAGCTGGAACTACAACTGAGCTTGCGAAAGAGAGGATAGAAAGACACTTGTTCAGATTCTGGAAAATAGTTGAAATGATTAAAAATCATTCCAAAATTAATTTAAAATTTCTTGAAGATATTGAGGAAGAAGATAAAGTTTTCTCAGATATTAATATTGATGATTGGCGAAAATAAACAAATACTAATTTAACTTAAGCATTCCTAGTTTTACATTTAAAGGTGAATTTACAAACATCTTACTCATCACATAAATTAGTTTTGGAAGTGGAAGTGTATTAGTAAGAAAACCTACCCACTCATTGGTAGATAATCTAAAGAAATTTAAGAAAAAGCTTCTTAATCTACTTTCGTCAAAACTCATCAATCTTTTTAGACCATATTGGTAAAGTCTATGCCTTTGTGTTAACTCGTAAGGCCATAGGATCTCCCAACCTTTTGTAGCTAATTCTAGAGAACTTAAATTAGGTTCTTTTAAAAAGATTGCTAATTTTTCTGCAAGGAGTGGAGCTCTTCTTAGCAAAGATCCAATCATATAACCTGATGCAGGATGCACCATGCTTGCAGACCCTCCAAAACCAAGTACAAATTGTTTTTTAAATGGTAGGGGTAAATTCATGGGGAAAAGGCAATTCTCTTCATGAAGAATTTCACTTACCTCAATACCCTTACTATTCAGTCTTTTAAAAAGTCTTTTTTTAAGATTTTCTTGAGATAAAGCAGGGTAACTAGCTAATGATGTTTCTTCAACAAAAAAAGTTTCATTTCCAAGATCCATTGCATAAAGAAAAGAAGGAGATGATAACTTTTCTTCATTGTTTAAATGATTTGGACGAAAATCCATTAAAACAAACTGTTCCTTATTTACGGGTGGCGATGAAAATTTACCGACAATTCCATACGCAGCTTGTTGAGCGATTTCATTTTGGACTGGTCTTTTTACAAAATTACTTTTATGACCACTTGCGTCAATTACTAACCGCGCCTTTATTCTTAGACCTGAAAAACAAATTACCTCAGATAGTTTATTTTTCTCTTTAATATCTTTTGCTGTTTCATTCAACCATTCAATCCCTTTACACTTTTTTAAAAGTTCATTTTGAAAAGCTTCTTGATTTATTAAACCATAATCGTAATTATGTTTTGTTGGATTATCTCCATTTTTATTCTCCCCATTTCCAAAAAAACTAACTGTTTTACACCACCGATGAGATAACAAAGACTCTAATCCTAATTCCTCTAATTCAGAAGCCCAAATACCATAGGTATTTTCCCATTTTTCATTTGGGGATTTAGTTGATATCCCCTTTATATTTAGATCTTGTTTGGCTAATTCTGAAGCCAAGCATAGTGCTGCAGGCCCGGATCCTAAAATTAAAATATCAAGTATTTGCATATTATCTAATAAACCATTTTCTCTTAATTTTCTATGCCTGAGTCGAATTGGTCTGTTTCTTCTGTTTGTTCATGAGGAACTAATACAACTTCTGATAAATGATCACCCTCATCCAATCTTTGTAATTTAACTCCAGTAGCGGCTCTAGATTGTTGGGAAATTTTGTCTGCGTTTGTTCTTACTATTACACCTTTTTCGGTCACAAAAAGTAATTCTTCCCCTTCTCCGAGGACCTTCAAACACACTAATACATCATCTTGAATTCTGAATTTTATTGCTCTTAAACCCATGCCTGCTCTTTTTTGTAATCTAAATTGAGTTACAGGTACTCTTTTACCTAGTCCAAATGCACTAGCTATTAGTACCCAAGGACCTTCTGAAGCGTTAACTTCAAGATTTTCGTCAAATTCTTTAGTAAGATCTTCATTTTTAGCTAATTGATCAACCAAATCAGATGTTAAAACATCCATAGATACAAGATTATCTCCTTGCCTAAGGTTCATAGATTTAACCCCCCTTGCGGTCCTACCAAGTGGCCTTAATTCGTTAATATCTAATCTGAAATGAATCGCCATTCCTGTTCTTGATCCAATCAAAACACTATCGCCTTCTTTTGATAATCTAACCCAAGTTAAAGCATCTCCATCCTCAAGATTTATTGCAATTAAACCATTTGATCGAATTTTTGAGAAAGCAGAAAGTGAAGTTCTTTTTATAAATCCCGCCTTCGTAAGCATTAATAGATAACAATCGTTATCAAAAGAATCTACTGCAACAAGAGAAGTTATCTTTTCTTCTCTTGGAATTGGGAGAAGTTGAACTGATGGAGTACCTTTGGCCGTTCTGCTACTCATAGGAACTCTATATGCTGGGAGAGCATAAGATACCCCTCTGTCACTGAAAAGTAAAAGAGTATCATGATCATTACAGCTTATAAATAGTTTTACTTCATCATCTTCTTGTGTCTTCGTTCCAGCTTTACCTCTTGACCCGCGACTTGTAGATTCGAATTCATTAACAGGCATTCTTTTTAAATAACCTGCTTCAGTTAATAAAACTACAGATCTGTCATTAGCGATAAGATCAATATCATCTAGACCACCACCTAAATCAAGTATTTCTGTTTTTCTTGGAGAGGAAAATCTTTCATCGATTTTATTAATCTCTTCAAGAATAATTTCAAAAATTCTTTCTTTACTATTCAATATTTGCTGATATTGGCCGATTTTTTGGGTTAACTCATTATGTTCCCCTTTGATTTTATCTGCTTCTAGTGCTGTTAATCTTCTTAATTGCATTTGTAAAATTGCTTCTGCCTGTGTGGCAGATAACTCATGATCAGTTTGTAATTTTTCTCTAGCTGAAACTGTATCTTTTGCTGATCTTATTAGATTGATTATCTTATCCATAGCAGCCAATGCTAGTAAAAGACCTTTTACAATGTGATCTCTTTCTTCAGCCTTTTTTAATAAAAATCTTGTTCTTCGCCTTATTGTCTCTACTCTGAAGTCTAGAAAAACATCTAACATTTTCCTTAGTGAAAGCGTTGTGGGCTCTCCTTTTACTAAAGCTAGGATATTTGCACTAAAGTTATTTTGTAGAGGTGTTAACTTAAATAAATTATTTAAAACTACTTGTGGGTAGGCATCCCTTTTTAGTTCAATAACAATCCTCATTCCATCTCGATCACTTTCATCTCTAATATCAGAAATACCTTCTAATTTTTTTTCATTAACCAAGTCAGCAATTCTTTCTATCAATGCAGCTTTGTTAGTTTGAAATGGAAGCTCTGTAATTATTACGGCATCTTTCTCTGCCCTACCAGGAGATTTAATTTGTTCAATATTTGCTACACCTCTCATAGTTATTGAACCCCTTCCTGTTTTGAAAGTTTCTTTGATACCATCTCTGCTTAAGATTTGACCACCTGTGGGGAAATCTGGACCCTTGATTATTTCAAAAAGTTCTCTATCTTCTATCGAAGGGTTGTTGATTATTGATTTAAGGCCATTAATTAATTCCCCTAAGTTATGAGGTGGAATATTTGTTGCCATTCCTACTGCTATTCCAGATGATCCATTTAGAAGTAGTTGAGGAATCCTAGCTGGCAAAACCGTTGGCTCTTGTTGAGAACCGTCAAAATTATCGGAAAAATCTACAGTTTCAGATTCAATATCCTCTAGTAAACTTTCATCTGTAAGGGACTTTAAACGAGATTCTGTATATCTCATTGCTGCTGGAGGATCATTATCTACAGAACCAAAGTTTCCATGGCCATCTATGAGTGGCATCCTCATAGAGAAATCCTGTGCCATCCTAACCAGAGCATCATAAACAGCTGTATCGCCATGAGGGTGGTATTTACCAAGTACTTCTCCAACAACTCTTGCACATTTTCTGTATGGTCTAGCGCTAGTCAAACCAAGTTCATACATTGCATAAAGAATTCTTCTATGAACAGGTTTTAATCCATCTCTTGCATCTGGAAGAGCTCGACCAACTATAACGCTCATTGCATACTCGAGATAAGAGCGAGACATCTCATTTCTTAAGTCAGTCTGAATAATTCGGTCGTTATCTTCGCTTAACCCTGAGCTATCAGAATCTAAAATATCAGACATACAAAAATCCTTTTTTTAATAATAATCGCTGATTGTCATAATGAATAAAAAAAAAGATTTATTTAATTCCCAAATACTCACATTTACACACAAATCAAAATAAAACCTGTTGTTTTTGAATAAACCTTGGCTTATTGCCCCTTTAGTTGTTAATTTAATCAGAATAAATGAAAAAATCCGTGAATATTGAACTTGGTTTAAATAAAAAAGTCAGAAGGGCTTATGGCATTGATGAAATAGCTTTAGTTCCCGGTAATAGAACACTTGATTACGATTTGACTGATCCTTCTTGGTCAATAGGCGATTTCAAAAGAGAAGTTCCGATTGTAGCTAGCGCTATGGACAGCGTTGTCGATGTCAATACGGCTGTAGAACTTACAAAATTAGGATCCCTTGGGGTTATCAATATGGAGGGCATACAAACACGATATGAAAAACCTGATGAAATATTGAATCAAATAGCATCAGTCGGGAAGAATGATTTTGTTCCATTAATGCAGAAGATATACAGTGAACCCGTTAAGGAGGGATTGATTTTACAAAGAATAAATGAGGTCAAAGAAAGAGGAGGCATCGCAGCTTTTAGTGGGACTCCTCAAGCTGCTCTTAAGTTTAAAGAAACTCTTAATAATTCCAAAATAGATTTATTTTTCCTTCAAGGAACAGTTGTTTCTACTGAACATCTTGGTATTGAGGGTAAGGAAACCTTAAATATTAAAGACCTTTGTCAATCTATGAATGTCCCAATTATCGCAGGTAATTGTGTCACTTACGAAGTTGCAAAACTGCTCATGGATGCTGGAGTTGCAGGATTAATGGTTGGTATAGGCCCTGGAGCAGCATGTACATCAAGAGGTGTATTAGGAATTGGAATTCCTCAAGCAACTGCTATTTCTGATTGTAGTAAGGCAAGAAATGATTACTTTAAAGAAAGTGGTCGTTATATTCCTATTATTGGTGATGGAGGAATTGTGACGGGAGGAGATATTTGTAAATGTTTGGCATGTGGTTCTGATGCTGTAATGATTGGATCCCCAATAGCTAAATCCTTAAATGCTCCAGGTAAAGGATTTCACTGGGGTATGGCTACTCCAAGTCCTGTATTGCCGAGGGGCACAAGAATTGAAGTTGGTTCTACAGGATCCTTAGAAAGGATAATTAAAGGCCCTGCCCTGCTTGACGATGGGACACATAACTTATTAGGAGCCATTAGAACTTCAATGAGTACTCTTGGGGCAAAAAACATTAAAGAAATGCAAGAAGTTGAAATAGTTATCGCACCATCGCTTCTTACAGAAGGTAAGGTTTATCAAAAAGCTCAGCAGCTTGGGATGGGTAAGTAGTTCATTTAGAGCAAATTATAAAACCTTAGTAAATTAAGCATTAAATTGAACAATTTTCTCATTAGGAGTTATTATGAATTGATGGGGGAAACCCCATACTCCTCACACACTAAATCGCCCGATTAATCGGGCTTTTTTAGATATTTTGTTACTTATATGATTTAATCTGTAATGAAATCATCACTTAAAAGAATTGCCTGCTAAATTTTCAAAAGGAATACTTAAATTATGTCATCAGCTCAAGCCGTAACTGATTCTTCATTTGACAAAGATGTACTGCAAAGTGATCTACCAGTATTGGTTGATTTTTGGGCACCTTGGTGCGGTCCATGTAGGATGGTTGCACCAGTTGTGGAAGAAATTTCAAAAGACTTTGAAGGGAAAATTAAGGTTTTTAAATTAAATACGGATGAGAATCCAAATGTTGCCAGTCAATATGGAATTAGAAGTATTCCTACATTAATGATCTTTAAAGGAGGCCAAAAGGTTGATACCGTTGTTGGTGCTGTACCAAAAGCTACTCTTTCTAGCACTTTATCTAAGCATTTATAAATTTAAAAGCTTTGCATAAAATTGGACTTATAGATTATGGGATGGGTAATATTCATTCCGTAACAAAATCTCTAGAAAGTCTTGGAGAAGAAATAATATTAATTAAAAATTTTAACGAGTCTAAGTTTTGTAAGGCGATAATACTTCCTGGTGTGGGAGCATTTGATCCAGCCATGAATAATCTTATAAATACGGATTTGATAACTGATTTGAAAAATTGGATTAAAAGTGGGAAGTCTTTTTTGGGGATATGTCTTGGTCTCCAACTCCTTTTTGAATCTAGTGATGAAGGAAAGGTTCAAGGGCTGGGAATTTTAAAAGGAAAAATACAAAAAATTCCTAATATTGTTAACCAAAGAATCCCACACATGGGTTGGTGCCAACTTTTACCTACAAAACAAAATACTCTATTAGAACTAGAAGAATTAAATAATTGGGTCTATTTTGTACATTCCTATCATGCAAACCCAAATGATTCAAAGATTATTGCAGCTCAGGTTGATTATGGCTCTGAAAAATTAACTGCAATGATTGAGAATGATAATTTATTGGCCTGTCAATTTCATCCGGAAAAATCTGGAAAAACCGGTGAAAAACTTTTGAGACGATGGCTTAGTAATATTCAATAATTGATAATTACTGATGAAGACAAACTTGAGATTAATAGGTGGTAAAAAACTCCAAAGCCCAAATAATTCTTATACCAGACCTACAACTTTGAGAGTGAGAGAGGCAATATTTAATATATTGAATAATAGAGTTAAAAACAGTAACTGGTTAGATTTATTTAGTGGAACTGGGGCTATATCTTGTGAAGCCTATAATCACGGGGCAAGAAAAATACTTGCAATTGAAAAAAACAAAATTAACTCAAAAATTTGCTTAGAAAATTTACTCTCGTTGGAAAATATAGAGAATAGGAGGAATGATTTCGAAGTTATTTGTAAAGACGTTTTGAAATGGACAAAACCAAATTATGAGAGAAACTTATCATCTAGAAATATGGATTTAAACAAATTAAAATTTGATTTTGTTTATCTAGATCCTCCATACGATGTGGATCTCCATGAATTAGTTTTAAATCAATTATTCAATTGTAATTTTTTAAAAAAAGATTCAATAGTTATTTATGAACATTCTCCAAACTTATTTATTAAGAAAAGTACTTTGTGGGAAACTATAGATGTAAGGAACTATGGGCAGTCAAGATTAACATTTTTAATCAATGTCCAGCATCCCTGAACCTCTTCTGTATTGATTCCATGCACTTACGAATAATCCAAGAAGAGTTATTGGAACTAAACCTAGAACAATTCCACATAGAAGAGGCTCGATCATTTTTTTGCCTTTTTTGAATTTCTTATCCACAATTGTTACATAGAGACTATTTTTTGTGTCAACATCTTCATCAACTGCAGCAGAAAGAGACTTTAAAAGAGAATTCCTTAAAATTGTTTTTATTTTAATGGGAGTTTTATTGATTTGTTTTTCAATATTTTTCGTAAATCATCATGAAAATAACAAATATATTATTGAGACACTTGAGCTTAATGGCTCTGCTGAGGAAGGAGATGCTCTTTTTAAGATAAATTGTGTTGGATGTCATGGAATTACAGCAAGAGGATTAGTGGGCCCAGACTTACACTCAATAACTCAACGTTTGAATGATAAAGAGATAATAAAACAAGTTACTGGAGGCCTAACTCCTCCTATGCCAAGTTTTGAAATCGATCCTATAAATATGTCCAATTTATTAAAGTATCTTCATAGCCTTGAATAACTTTGGGAAAAAATTTTTCTAATTTAAAGGTAATATTAGTTGAACCAAATGGCCCTTTAAATGTAGGGAGCGTTGCTAGATTATGCAGTAATTTTGAAGTTGATGAATTAAGAATTGTTTCTCCGAAATGCGATATATTTTCTTTAGAAGCAAAAAAAATGGCCCTTAAAGGTCAAAAATTTCTTGAACATTGTAAGATTTTTGATGATCTTCAAAAAGCAATTTTTGATTGTGATTTAGTTCTAGCATCTTCTGGAAGGATTGATGTAAATAAAGATTCATTGCTTGAATCTTCGGAAGATATATTTGATTGGACTTTATCCTTTAAAAAGATTAGTAATTTAGCAATTATATTTGGAAGAGAAGATAGAGGTTTAACTAACAGTGAATTGCTTCTGGCAAATAAAACTTTTAATATCCCAACTTCTCACAATAATCCTTCATTAAATCTTTCTCATGCTGTCTCAATAGTTTTGTATGAATTAAATAAGTCTTCCAAAAAGAATTTAAATAATGAGTTAAAAGTTTTTAAATTAGCATCATCGAAAGAAGTACATGATACATTTGTGGAGATAGATGAAATGCTTTTGCGAGTTGGATATCTCTTAAAACATACTTCTAAGGCAAAAATCAGTAAATTTAAGAATTTTATTTTGAGGGCAAATACATCAACGCACGAAATAAATGTTTTAAGAGGAATTGTCCATCAAATAAACTGGTTTTTGAACAATTCAGAAAGAAATTAGCTACATAATTAATTACATTAAATTTTATTTATTTGTAGTTTTAATTTGAAAGGGATATTTACTAAAAACATTTTCTGAAGTAGCATCTATTGATTATTTGAATATTTAAGAAAACTAAAACTGTGCCTTCAACAAAGAAAAGAAGAGTTTTTCCTTTTACAGCTGTAATTGGTCAAGAAGAAATGAAATTAGCTCTCTTGTTAAATGTTATTGATCCAAGAATTGGAGGAGTGATGATAATGGGTGATAGAGGGACTGGAAAGTCCACTACAATCAGAGCCTTAGCTGATTTGTTGCCTGCAATCGATGTTGTTAAAGACGATCCATATAATAGTTCTCTAGTCGATCCTGATTTGCAAAGTAAAGAAGTTTTGGAAAAAATTACTCAAGGAGAAAATCTAGAGAGCATTCAAAAACAGGTACCTATGGTTGACTTGCCTTTAGGGGCTACTGAAGATAGGCTTTGTGGAACCATTGATATAGAGAAGGCTTTGAGTGAGGGTGTTAAGGCATTCGAACCTGGATTGTTGGCTAAAGCTAATAGGGGTTTACTATACGTTGATGAAGTGAATTTGCTTGATGATCACTTAGTTGATGTACTTCTAGATTCGGCTGCTTCCGGATGGAATACAGTTGAAAGGGAGGGAGTTTCAGTTCGACATCCTGCGAGGTTTGTCCTTATTGGTTCAGGTAATCCAGAAGAAGGTGAATTAAGGCCTCAACTATTGGATAGGTTTGGAATGAGTGTTGAGGTTAAGACGGTTAGAGATGCAGAATTAAGAGTTCAAGTAGTAGATCAAAGAACTTCTTTTGACGATAATCCTGATGAGTTTTCATTAAGCGTTGAGAAACAACAGGATGAACTTCAACAAAAGGTTATTAAAGCCCAAGAAATATTAAATTCTGTTCAAATGGACGATGACCTAAGATTGAATATTTCTGCAATTTGTGGAGAACTAGATGTTGATGGTTTACGCGGAGATATAGTTACAAATCGATCAGCAAGGGCAATTGCAGCCTTTGAGGGCAGAACTGAAGTGCAAGAAGATGACATAGCAAGGGTTATTTCTTGCTCTTTAAGACACAGACTAAGAAAAGATCCCTTAGAACAAGTTGATTCAGGTGAAAGAGTTATTCAAGCTTTTTGTAAAGTATTTGATTTAGATGAAAAAGAAAATCTTTCAAAATTTCAATTGTCTGCAGAAGATTAATTACAGTGAGAATAATTGGGATTGACCCTGGATTAGCTAGAGTTGGTTATGGAATTATAGAAATAGAAAATGAAAAAAAGATATTATTAGATTGTGGTGTAATTGAGACAGGTAAAGATAAAAAAGAAGAAGATAGACTTTATGAGATATTCCAAGATCTTAATGAATTAATTAATCATTGGAATCCAACATCAGCGGCGGTAGAAAAATTTTTCTTTTACAAATCAAGTACTACCATTAGTGTGGTGCAGGCTAGAGGCGTGATTATGATGGTATTGGCCTCAAAAAAAATTCATGTTAGTGAATATTCACCTCCTCAGATAAAACTAACCATTGCTGGGTCTGGGAAAGCATCTAAGAAAGAAGTTCTTGATGCTGTTATGTATAGCTTAGAACTTAAAAAACCTCCAAAACCTGATGATTCAGCAGATGCCTTGGCCATAGCTCTCACAAAACTAAATGAAGATGGCATTAACTGAAGATCAATATGAATATTTCTGAAAAAAAGAAATTGGAGAGGCATACCTTTAGAAAACTTAGAGATGAGATTTCACTAACTCAAAGAGAAAATGTAGAAAAGAATGTAAAATTATATGTTGATTCATTTATTAAGGAATATAAAAATATTGGTTACATAGCAATATATTGGCCTTTAAGAAATGAAGTAGATATTAGAAGTCTTAAGGAAAAATTTTGTTTAGCTTTGCCCAGATGTAAAGATAAAAATGAAATGTTATTTTATCCATGGGATAAAGAACCTCTCACAAAAGATTCTGAGGGGATACTAAGTCCAAATAACTCTTTTTCATTAAGTTATAACCAGATAAGTATGATTCTTGTCCCATGTCTTTCTGTAGATAAAAATTTAACAAGATTAGGTTATGGAGGAGGTTATTTTGATAAATTAAGGACAGATAATAATTGGAGAAATGTTCCATGCATTGGAGTATTAACTTCCAATTGTGTAAGTACGATTCCATTAACCAGAGCTGAGTGGGATATTCCTTTATCAGGGTTTATCACAGAAAAAGAAATATTTGTATAATAGAGAACTGATAAAGCGATTAATTTATAGTTTTAAAAAATGGAAAATCAGGAAAAATACAATAATTTATCAAAATTGGTAGAAAAGTTGAAGAAATCAGAAGATCCAAAAAGAAAATATGAATACATTTTATGGTTAGGCAAAAAATTGAAAGAACCAGATAGTGAAATCCTTGTTGAAGAAAATAAAGTTAAGGGATGCGTTTCAGAAGTTTTTGTTAAGGTAAATATTAAAGGCGGTAAATTATTTTGGGAAGGATATTCTGATGCCCTAATAACCAAAGGATTATTAGCATTCTTAATTACTGGGTTAAATGAACTAACACCAAATGAGGTTGTTAAAATAGATAAGAAATTTATTGAAGATACTGGTTTGAAAGCAAGCTTAACACCTTCACGATCAAATGGTTTTTTAAACATTTTGTTGAAAATGCAGTCTCAAGCAAATGAATTTTTGTAGATCTAATAATATAAAATTAAACTCAAAGTTAAAAGAAATAAAAAATGAAAAAATGCAAAATTGGGATTGTAGGTTTTGGAACTGTAGGTTCAGGAATTTATAAAATATTAAGTTCAGAAGTTGATACACATCCAATTCTAAAAGAAATAGAAATTGTAAAAATAGCAGTTAAAGATCTTAATAAAAAAAGGGATATTGGGCTAGATAATAGTTTATTGATTAATGATCCATTTAAATTAATTAATGACCCCTCTATAGATGTAATTGTTGAAGTAATGGGTGGGGTTGACTTAGCGAGAGATATTATTATGCAATCATTAAAATTAGGTAAATCTGTTGTTACTGCAAATAAAGCGGTCATTGCAAGATATGGAGAAGAAATATATAAAACTGCATCTAAAGAGGGAGTTTATATATTGTCAGAGGCAGCAGTTTGTGGGGGGATTCCTATTATTGAACCCTTAAAAAGATCATTAAAAAGTAACAGCATTAAAAAAATGGTTGGGATAATAAATGGCACAACAAATTTTATTCTTTCAAAGATGACAAATGAAAAAGCTGATTACAAGGAAACCTTGAAATTGGCTCAAAGCCTTGGGTATGCAGAATTTGATCCGACTGCAGATGTTGAGGGCCATGATGCTGCTGATAAAATTTCAATTCTTAGTGAACTTGCATTTGGAGGGAAAATCAAAAGAGAGGAGATACATTCTGAGGGTATTAGTAAAATTAATCTCAAGGATATCGAATATGCTAATAAATTAGGATTTGAAATAAAACTTTTAGCGCTCTCCGAAAGGGGACAAATTAATAATAATGATTCACTTGCTTTGAATATTTGGGTAGGACCTTCTTTGATTCCAAAATCTCATCCATTAGCAACAGTTAAGGGAGTTAATAATGCCTTATTGATAGAGGCTGATCCTCTTGGAGAGATAATGTTATATGGTCCAGGTGCAGGGAGTGGCCCAACTGCTGCATCAGTAGTATCAGATATATTAAATCTGCATGCCGCCTCAGTAAAAAATAATAATTCAATCGATCCACTATTATCTTTTGATTTCTGGAGAAACTGCCATATCATAAGTTCTTCAGAAATAAATAAAAAAAATTACCTTAGAATTATTTGTCTTGATAGTCCAGGCGTAATAGGAAAGATTGG
Source organism: Prochlorococcus marinus XMU1406 (assembly GCF_017696055.1). NCBI lineage: Bacteria > Bacillati > Cyanobacteriota > Cyanophyceae > Synechococcales > Prochlorococcaceae > Prochlorococcus > Prochlorococcus marinus. The sequence goes on along the minus strand of NZ_JAAORG010000001.1, from coordinate 947,992 downwards.
AGATATTTTTGGAAAGAATAATGTATCAATAGAATCAATTGTTCAACTAGATGCAAGTGAGGACAAAGCTGAAATTGTAGTTATTACTCATGAGGTGAATAATGGTGATTTTGAGAAATCGAAAGATGAAATAAATTCGCTTAATGAAGTTAAAATTATTGCAAGTCAATTAAGTTGTATTTAGAAAAATAGTTTGCAAATTTCTTTATAGCTTGGTAAACCGAAGAAAGTAACTGTTTGGTTTTTAGCACCTTAATGATTCATTCAAAACTATTAGACAATAAAAATGAAAATAATAATTTAATTTGTTCCGAAAATCTTTATAAAGGTGCTTGTGTAAAAATTAAAAATAGTAATAAGACTTTTCAAATAATTGGTATAAATATATGTAAAGAAATTTGTTGGGTGAGAGAGTGGCCTTTTGCCTATAATTCTAAAAAAACATTTGCTTTAGAAATAAGTCAAATAACATTACAAATGTTTTGCTCAAATAATTCTTCAGAATAATTAAGTAAAAAGGGAATATGAAAAAAAAATTTTTTTTATCAATATTAATTATTTTAATTTCTTTTTTACAGAATTCTTGCGGCTCAAAAAGAATATCTAAAAAAATCATAGTAGCAAGTTCTGGAAAAATTGAATCTTTAGATCCAGCTAGAGCTAATACTCTTAAAGCAATTCAATTAATCAGTTCTCTGGGAGACACGTTATATGAGTTAAATTCTAACGGAGAATTAATACCTGAATTGGCCTCGGGGATGCCAATTATTTCAAAGGATAGACTTCAAATAATTATCAATTTAAGAAAAAATGTTTTTTTTCACGATGGAACTTCATTTAACTCAAATGCAATAAAGTTTACTTTTGATAGATTCAAAAGAATTGGAACAATGAATTATATTTTAGGAAATAAGATTAAATCAATAGAAACGCCAAGTGAATATTCAGTCATAATAAATTTGAATAAACCATCAAGTTCTTTAAATGGTTTGCTTACATCAGTAAATTTAACTCCAATATCTCCTACGTTTTACAAAGAATATTCTGATAAGTTTCTAAATGAAAAATTTGTTGGTACTGGCAAGTATGTGCTGACCAGCTTTTCTAATGAAGTCCAATCAATTGCTCCAAATTTGAATTATTGGGGTGAAAATCCCTTAAATAAGGGTATTAATTTTGTGGGATATTCAAATTCATCTTCTCTTTTTGGAGCTTTAAAAAGTAAACAAATTGACGTGCTCTTATCAAATTCAATTGATGATAGTCAGAGAAAAAGTCTAAATAATTTAAGTAAAAATCAAAAGTTTAAAGAAGGTAATAGCCCTTTCATTGAATTAAGTTTTATAAGTCTTAAAACTAGTTCTTATCCCTTAAATAATCTTAATTTAAGACTGGCTTTGGCAAAAAGTCTTAATAGAAAATTAATTAGTGAGAAAGTAAGTTATGGGTTAAGGAAGCCATCTAGATCAATTATTCCTCCGATATTAAAAAAAGATAATCAAGAACTGTGGCCTAAATATGATTATTTAGAAGCAAGAAGGTTATTGCAAAAGGAAAATTATTGTAATGGAAATATTCTTAAAATACCTCTTACTTATAGATCCAATGTACCAGCTGACAAGCTTATTGCTCTGACATGGCAGGAAGAAATTAAAAATTCTTTGCAAGATTGTATTGATATTGAACTCAATGGGGTTGAATCTACAACAATTTATAAGAATCTAAGTTTAGGAATTTATACAGCCGTTATTCTCGATTGGACTGGAGCTTATTCTGATCCAGAAGCCTATCTCACCCCTCTTTTAAGTTGTAAAGAAATAGTTGATGGATTATGTAAAAAAGGAGAATCAGTTTTCAGCGGTAGTTTTTGGGGATCTAATAAAGTTGAAAGTTTATTTCTTGAGAGTGAAAAAATAAGTGGAATTTATAGATTAGAAAAACTTGTTGAAATTGAAAAAATAGCAGCAAATTCAATCCCTTATATTCCTATTTGGATATCCTCTCAAAAAGCATGGTCTCAAAATAAAATATCAAAACCTATTTTTAATGGTTCAGGAATAATTTCATTGAGTGATCTTAAGTTAATTGATGAGTAGAAATTTAAATAAACTACTAAATTATTCCTTATTAAAAATTTCATTAATACCAATAATTTTATGGATAATTTCTTCATTAGTGTTTATTTTATTAAGAGTTGCTCCTGGCGATCCTGTCGATGCCATACTTGGATCTGGTGCCGATGAGGTTTCAAGGGAATTTCTAAGAAATAAATTGGGGCTAAATGAACCTTTAATAAGTCAATATTTTTCATATATTAAAAATATATTGCACTTAGATTTTGGCCAATCTCTTAGTACCCAAGAGCCAGTTCTTAATATCATTCTTAGGTCATTGCCTGCAAGTCTTGAGCTTGGATTCTTTTCAATATTAAGTGCTACACTAATAGGCTTTCCATTGGGATTAATTGGCTTGATAAATAGAGGTAAAAAGACAGATTATATTGCGAGGATATTAGGAATTGCCACATATGCTATACCTCCTTTTTGGGGCGCAATGTTAGCTCAATTATTGTTTTCTGTATTTTTTAATATTTTCCCAATTGGGGGTAGATTTCCAATATTTCAGCAACAACCCCAAATTACGGGATTTCTAGTTTTAGATAGTATTCTTTCAAATAATATTATTGCTTTTAAAGATAGTCTTTATCATCTCGCACTTCCTTCGATTACCCTTGGCTTTTTATTAAGTGGTATATTCAGCCGCTCATTAAGAGTAAATTTGGATAATACCTTAAAAAGTGATTATGTTAATGCTGCTATATGTAGAGGATTATCAAGGAAAAAAATATTTTTAAACCATGCATTGCCTAATGCTCTATTGCCAATTGTCACTATTTCTGGCTTGACTATGGCCTCATTAGCCGGAGGTGCTCTATTGTTCGAGGTAACTTTTTCATGGCCAGGTATAGCTTTAAGATTATATGAAGCTATTTCTCAAAGAGACTATACCTTGGTTCAAGGGATTGTAATTTTTACCTCTATGCTTATAGTCTCTTTAAATCTCTTTGTGGATATTTTAATCGCATATTTAGATCCACGAATAGAGTATTAATTTTCGGAAATTTCTTTTATTGTTTCAAGATCTAATAGATGGAAATCAAGTCCCAAATCTCTTTGGTTTTTAACTATAGTAGGGATCTTTTGGTCTTTAATATTTTTTAAAAATTCAACAATAAATTTCGTAGATAAATCTTGTACTAATATTGGCTCTGAACCAATAAAATATTTGCTTATTTTGAAGACGTCATTATTTTCTTCATAGCTTTTATTAATTCTTATTGGAGAGAAATGACTTGCTCCTTCAATAATTAGAAATCTATTTGATGGATTATTTAAAGCAGAAAAAACTCTAAATTGTTCATTGATTAACGGGGTAATAAGATCATACGTACCTCCTATTAGAAGAGTTGGTGTTTTAATGGCTGCACTATTTTCTTTTGGCCATACTAAACTGCCAAATGAATTAAAACCTATTATCGCACTGGCCTTATTAGTGCTATTTTTCATAGGGAATGGTATTTCGCTCAACTGACATTGAAGTAATTTAGATAAATTTGTTAACGCAAAGTCTTCTAATGCCGAATCACATTTTTTCTCTAGTTGATCAGTAGGTTTATTGCCTTCATATAAAAGTGCTATTAAAGCACCAAGTGAATGCCCCATTAAAATATAAGAATTATTAGGTAAACCAAATTCTCCATTTTCATGAGCTTTCAATACAGCATCTAAATCTTTAATTCTATATAAGAAAAAGTCTGCACTTCCTGGGATTGCTTCCTTACCTTCGAGTACTTCTATGAATGATTCTAAATTACTCCCTCTATGATCTATGAATAATATTGGCCAACCTCTTCTAGCCAATTCGTTGCCTATCCATTTGAAATTATTAATTTCGCCTCCAAGTCCTGGCATAAAAATTATTAATTCTTTCTCATTATTTGTTTTATTGCTTTTCCATATTTCAATTTCAAAAGGTTTCACTCGGTGAGGAGCATAAATTTTTTTAACATATTTTATTAGATCTTGAGTTGATTTTTGTTCAGTATTTTTAAAGAAATTTTGGTTCGTTCTTTCAAGTTTATTTAATTTGGATAAAAGTTCTTGTTGGATTGATAATTCATTTTTCCAAGATGAAATTATTAAAATTAAATTATCAATATCTAGTAAAATTTCTTCTGATGGTAATGCCTTTATGATGTCTAAAGATGAAACTTCTTTTTTTTGATCTAATAAATTTTCTATAGTGTTATATATTTCTGTTCCATTATTGTCATTCGGAACTGTAATGCTTTTGCTTAATTCTGTAAGAACTTTACGCCCTATCCAACTTCTTAATATTTCTCTATTTAATCCCTCTTCTTTGAAAACTGGAAATTCTAAAAATTTTGATAATTCAAAAACTCTAATAATTCCAATTTTTTTTAACCAATCTATTAATTCTGTTGAATCAGCTTTGTATTTTTCTAATTTTGATAATTGTTCTATAGTAAGAGGGATTTCCATCTCTTCAAACTTAATATTTATCTTTTCAGCAGCCTTTAACCCATTATTAAAAAATAAACCACAAAAACTAAAAAAAATTATAAAAATGTATTTCACTAGTGATTAGTCCAAATAGTTTACAAATTAGCAAAAATTGGTGGATTCAATTTCCATACCATTTGAGGTTAATAACCAAGATAAGATTTTACGCTGCATTTGGAGCAGGAGGTGTAATTTATTTAACATCACTTATTTTTAATAACCTAGGATTATCGGCAACAGATATTGGCTTGGGGTTTACCATTTCAGCAATAATTGGAACAGTAACAAGACTCTTTACTGGTAATTATCTTAATAAAACAGGGGAAATACAATTTCCAATAATTACTTCTTCAATACTAAGTATTGCCGCTAGCTTATGCCTAATTTTTTCAAGAGATACTTTTTTGTACATAATTGGGCAATCATTTGTTGGTGCTGCTGCAGGAATATATTGGCCTGCTGCCGAGTTTGGGGTACCTTATTTTTGCCATCCTATCGAAACTCGCAAGGCATATTCTCTTGTTAGAAGTTCGGAAGCTGTAGGAATATTCTTAGGGGTATTCTTAGGAGGGGTTATGACAAATTTTTTTTATTCTAAATCAATTTTTATTAATGATATTTTATGCATGTTATTTATCTTATATTTAATATCTAGAAATAGTTCTTCTATTAAAAGAAACTTAGAAGATTTCCATAAAAAATTTGTAGGTCAAATAAATCAGGGACAATTGAAATGGAATAAAAATTCAACAATAATAATTTTATCTATTTTATTGATAACTACCTCTTTAGCTTTGATTCAAGTAACTTTGCCTCTGGATCTTGTTAAAGGTGGAGTATATCGCAATGCATTAAGCAAAGAAATTATTAGTCTTATAATTTCTATTCAGTTAATTTTATTGTTGTTTTTACAATGGCCTGTTGGGTCTTGGATATCAAAAAAAGGTAGATTATTTGGGTTGAAATTTAGTTTGATAAATTTCTCTTTCGCTTCATTTTTATTATTTATTTCTAGTTATTTAAATATCCCAGCTTTTTATTTAATTTCTTTTTCATTAATATTAGTAAGTTTAGGGACTGCTTCATTTCTTCCAACATCAACAGATATCGTTTTCAGAATAGCTCCTTCAAACAAAAAAGGTTTTGCAATTGCTCTATTATCACAATGTTTCGCTATGGGTTATTTTTTTGGACCATTTATTTCAGGACGCATATTAGATCTATTTGGTTATGCTTCAGTAATTTGGCTATCTATTTCATTTGCTTGCTTTATAATTTTTTCTATCTTATTTAAGAGATTATTTTAATTAATCTTTTAAAATTTAAATTTTTTCTAATTCAATAATTCTTCTCTCTCTTAGAAACAAGAAAAAAGGTGCTGAGAATGCAAATGCAATAAGAAAAGTTCCAATGTAAACAACCCACATATTCTTCATATTCAATTTTTTTGATTCATTTACTATCCATATAAAAATTGCACTTGCACCTACTAATAAGTCTCTAGAAATTGACTGAGCTGCAGGGTTTGCATTCGCTAAAGAAATGAAGTTATTGATATCAAAACTATTTCCATATTCCCTAGCAAATTCTAAATTTGCCAACATTGGAAGGACGGCACCTAAAATTGATAGAAAAAGGTAAAGATAAGATAGTATCTGTTTATTATCTTTTAAAATGTAAAATGAATTCACTTGTTAAAAATATTTCTTTTAATAATAGTATTTAAAGGCTTATGGCTGTTGAAAAGAATAATAAAATTGAAGAATATAAATTAAAAAAAGGGAATTTAAATTTTGCTGTAGTTGGCCATATTGAGTGGATAAATTTCTTAAGAGTCGATAAATTGCCGAAGCCAGGAATCATCTCTCATTCTAAAAAGTCCATTGAATATCCAGCTGGTGGAGGCTCTATTATCGCGAAAATACTTTCTGATTTAACTTTAAACCAAATTCATTTTTTTACTTCATTAGGTAATGATGATTATGGAGATAAATGTTTCAAGATTCTCTCAAATATGGGAATTAAGTTGCATGTTGCTTGGCGTGATAAACCAACTAGAAGAGGGTTTAGTTTAATTGATTCTCAAGGTGAAAGAGCAATAACAGTTATTGGAGAAAGGTTATCTCCAACTCATAAAGACAAGTTGGAATGGAACATTTTAAAAAAAATGGACGGAATTTTTATTACTGCATCTGATTCAGAGATTTTTAAAATGGCTAGATCAGCTTCAATACTGTGTACAACACCAAGGGTGGGATTAAATATAATTAATAAATCAAATGTCCTTTTAGATGGATTAATAGGTAGTAATCTTGATCCAGGGGAAATTTTTACTTTTTCTGATTTATCGTTAAAACCCAAATATACTTTTAAAACCGAGGGAGAGAAGGGAGGCATAATATTTCCAGGAGGAAGATATAAGGCTCTTAAAAACAAAAAATTAAAGGTTGATTCTTATGGATGTGGCGATTCTTTTGCTGCTGGTATTCTTTATGGAATGGCATCTAAATGGGATATAGATAAAAGTTTAAATCTTGCTAAAGTAATGGGAAGAGACGCTAGTGAATTTTTCGGCCCATATGCAAATAATGATGAAAAATAATTGAATTAACACTTACATGAGCAACTTAGATAATAAAAATAAAAATATTCTTGTAGAAAACCTCGTTGTTTTCTTTTTATTTACTGTTTTTTTAGTTTTTAAATCTTTGAAAACTTTATCTAGAATTTTTACTTATGGAATCTTAAAAAAAGAAATATTAACTACTAAAAGTAACTTAGGCGTAGATATTAAAATAAAAATTAAATAGGTAATGAATATATTTTTAGGTTTTCTAATTTTAGGAGTTATTTTTTTGGTCTACAAAAAAATTAAATCTATAAAACCAAAGAACTTAAAATTAGACAAATTTAAAAATAAACATCAGAGCACGCAAACAAATATTGAAAGAATTTTTTTAAGAGAGGAAGAAAAAACCTTTTCAAACCCTAATATAAATATCTATATTGGGAGTTATGATAACGAAGATAATATCAATAGAAAATCTAATATTCACAGAGCAAGGCTTTCAAAATTTAAAAAATCCAAATTAAATGGTGAAATGATATTTCAAGATGAGGAACAAAGGATTTATAAAATTAATAATGGTAAAAAAGTTTACTTATAAATTTTTGTTCTAACTACACTCAAGACTTTCTCTTGTTGAAACGCCAGTTGTTGGATTGATCCCATCAGCAATTTCACAAAGATTTCTTTGATCTTCACTGTCAAGAATAGCGTAAGAAAAATCTGCTCCTTCTATTTGAGCTCCTGCAAAACTGCTACCTGATGCGATCATATTTATTAAAACAGCATTTCTTAGATCTGTTTTTTGGAAATTAACTCGATCAGAAAGAGTATCGGTCAGGTCGATTCCATTTAAATTAGAACCTTTTAAATCAGATAGGGTTAAGGTTGTCCCATGTAAATCAACGTCACTAAAATCTGCGTCTCTCGCAACTGCTCCAGCTATAGATGACAAATGAAGATCCTCTCCATGGAAATCAAATCCTGTAATATTAGATCTTACATAACTTGGAACTTCATCTCCCTCGCCCTTAACAGCTACATTTGCCCCAGCAAAAACTGGAGAGGATAAAACTAATAAAGAAAAAGTTATGGATAAAAGATATTTTAAAAACCTAAAAAATTTCATATTAAAAGATTTGAGTGATTCTATTTTATAACAATTAGATAATTTTTAAAATTGATGTATAAATTTGGAACTCCTTTTTAAAATTATTTAACACTATAAATTTTAAATCTTGGCTCTAAATTAGTTATACAATCTAGAAGTTTTTTGTTATCTTTGCTATTCGTTACCTTGAATTCAGATTCAACTGTACCGTCTTCATCTCTAATGGCTTGATTTAAAACTATGGAACCGTTTTCGTCAGATATGGATCTATGAAAAGTTCCTCTAGGTATCCTTAAAATATATCCGCAAGATTCTAATCTAACTTTATAAAAAGGATAATCCCAACCAAAATTGACAAGGAAAAATGTTCTACCTCCAGAGATAGCTAATAGATTATCTTCTTGATTGTGATGTATGTAAAATTGCCAATTATTAAAATCTTCATCATTTGGAGGACTAATCGCAGGACCACTGTGAATAACTAGATCTCTATAGTTTGATTCATTAACACTAATATCAAAAAATCTGACATCTTTTGTATCGCGAAATTTTTCATAACTTATCAATTCAAACATTTTTGATTTATTTGATTTGATAACTGGAATTGCTAAACTTGAGTTCAATTTTCTTTAAATATTAAACAAATGAAAACAGATATATATATCTAAGAACGTATCAATTAACACTAAAAAAGAAACATATTATTATTTATTTTTTTACATTATTTTAAAAGATTAAAAATAGTGTGTTTATTTAATTTCAAGGGGTTTGATTTCCCAGGATAAAGTATTTTCTAAATTATTTTTTCCTATAAAGTTTCCTGTAATTACAGAGGTTAAATTAGATTTTGAAGAGGATACCAATGTTAAATATCTATCATCTATTAATCCTTTCCCGCTGGGATCAAAACCTCTCCAACCAGCACCTGGAATATATAATTCAGCCCAAGCGTGTAAATCCAACTCAGAGGGTAACGGATCTTCAAAATGATAACCACTTACAAACCTACTTGGGATACCTATAGACCTGCAAGCTTCAACCATCAGCATTGCTAAATCTCTGCATGAACCTATACGTTCTCTAAGAGTTCTGCTAGCCGGCCATGCTGGACCTGTATGTCTTTTGGTATATTTAACCCGATCTTGAATAATCTCTATTAGCTGGTAGGTAAATGATAATGCGTTATTAATGCTTCCTGCTAAGGCTTCATGGGCAAGTTCTACGGCAGAGGGATCGTGTTGTCCATTAGGCATCCATCCCTCTAATGCTCCCTGTAAATCTCTGTTAATAATGCTTTTACAAAAAGGTAATGTTAAATCTCTATTTTTAACTCCATCAATAATGTTTGGATGTTTAATAGTTTCAACTTCGCTAATTGATTCAATAATTAAATTATCTGTTAATCCATTGAATCTGATTCTATTTATTTCTTCTCCGCTGGCAGCAAGTAATGGATAAATAATTTCTGGTTCTGGGGTTATTTTTAATTCAAAATTCTTTAGCTTTTGGAATCCATTTGACCTTGGCTTTATACATAATCTATGCTCGCCTAATTGAACAGGGTCTTCATATTTATATTCAAGTTTGTGAATGTATTTAATTCTCATTAATAAACTTATTAATTAATAAAATATTTTTCTTGAATGAGATCATTTAATTTATTTAAATCCATTTGCAATGAATCGATTGCCTCATGTAAACCATCATTGATTATATCTTCAATTCTGATATAACTCCACTTTGCTTTAAGCAAACCTCTCATGCATTCTAATTCTGAAGGATTTTCAGTAGATGGAGAGGTATCTATTGTTTTAAGAGTATTGCTTATCCCATCAAGACAGTATCTTACTGATCTAGGGAAAATTGGATCAAGTAAAAGAAATCTCGCAACTGAATTAGGCTTTATAGAATTTTGCACTGCTTTCCTAAACATTTGATAAGCTCCAGCTGAACGTAAAAGTGCAATCCATTGAAGCTCATCAAGAACTCCTCCAAGTTCATCTAAGCTGGGTAGGAGTAAATAATATTTAACATCTAAAATTCTTGATGTTTTGTCAGCTCTTTCAATTAATCTTCCAAGAATGCTAAATCTCCAGGCAAGATCTTTGCTTAGAGTCGCATCTGTAATTCCATAAAAAAGCTGACATTCCCTCCTTATTTCACTTAATTGTTCTTGTCTTGGTTTATTCCATATTGCCTCTCCTTCTTGCATATTCCAATATAAAATATTAATCTGTTCCCACATTTCTGTGGTCATGACATCTCTGATTTGTCTAGCATTTTCTCTTGCCATTTGAATGCAAGATATTATGCTATTTGGGTTTAAACGATCTCTTATCAAAAAATTAATAACGTCATCAGGCTTTTTCTCCGGGAATCTTTTATCAAAAGATTCTCTGTCACTGGAGGCATCAATTAATGGGAGCCAAGGTTCTGCACTTCCTGGTGGACAATCTAATGACATTGCTTCGCTTACTTCTACGAAACGAGATATGTTTTCCACACGTTCTAAATAACGATTGATCCAATAAAGAGATTCTGCTACACGACTTAAAAGCATATTATTTTCCTACAACCCATGTATCTTTGCATCCTCCACCTTGAGAAGAATTAACAACTAATGATCCTTTTTTTAATGCTACTCTCGTAAGCCCCCCTGGGCTAACCCATGAATCTTTTCCTCTTAAAATATATGGTCTTAAATCAACATGACATGGATATAGCTCTCCATCACATAACGATGGCACAGTAGATAATTCTAATGTTGGTTGTGCTATGAAATTTCTGGGATTATTTTTAATTTTATTAGCGAATTCTTCTATCTCACTTGTTGTTGAGTGAGGGCCAATTAACATTCCATAACCCCCAGCTTCAGCGACAGACTTAACAACAAGTTTTGATAAATTTTCTAAAACATATTCGCGATCCTTTTGATAATGACAAATATACGTTTCTACATTTTTAATAATAATTTCTTCATCAAGATAATATTTAATCATTTTTGGAACAAAAGAATAAATCATTTTGTCATCTGCTATTCCAGTCCCAGGTGCATTTGCTAAAGCAACATGACCTGCCTTAAAAACATCAAGTAATCCGCTAACACCAAGGCAGGAATCTTTTCTGAAATTAAGAGGATCTAAGAAATCATCATCAATTCGTCTGTAAATGACATCTACTCTTTTTAATCCGGAGGTGGTTTTTAAATATACATAATCATCATTACAAACTAAGTCATGACCTTGAACTAGTTGGATGCCCATTTCTTGAGCTAAATAACTATGTTCAAAATAAGCACTATTAAAAATTCCTGGAGTTAGTAGAACTATCTTTGGAGTGTCAGTCCAAACAGCAAGTTCTTGAAGCGTTTTTAAAAGATATGATGGATATTCATCAATTGGTTTTACTATTCTTCCTGAGAAAAGATTAGGAAAAATATTTTTCATAACTAATCTATTTTCTAAAAAATAAGCAACCCCAGAAGGGCACCTTAAATTATCTTCTAAAACATGCCAATCTCCTTTTCTATCCCTTATTAAATCAAGTCCTGAAATTTGACACCATTTATTAAGTGGAGGTTTGAAACCTATCATCTGAGGTCTCCAACCATCTGAACTCTCTATTAATTCTCTTGGAATTATTCCATCATTTATTATTTTTTGAGAATTGTAAATATCATCTAGGAATAAATCAATTGCCTCAAGCCTTTGTTTTAGGCCTTTTTCTAACGTTACCCAATCATCTTTACTAATTATTCTAGGAAGTGGATCAAAAGGTAATATTCTCTCAGTACCTTTTAAACCAGTATCGTTTAATCTAAAAGTTGCACCATGTCTTAGTAATAATTTTTTTGCGGCAGAATGATTCCTGTTTAATTCTTCAAGTCCCATATTATCTAAAGAAGAAAGAAGTGGAATCAATATTTCTCTAGCAGAGTTAACATTATCCTTAAAGTATTCATCAAAACTATTTTTAGGCTGATAACTTGAAAACATATATTTCATCGTTTAGTAACTTTTACTTTAGCTTTATATCTTTATTCGTATTTATGGCTACCAAAAATAATATCTCTTGACTCAATCTATATCATTATTTTGATCATTGAAGTATATTTCTTAAAAATCTAAAAGGCATGAATTCTAGTAATTGGCAATTTGTTTTTTTTAGATATTTCGCAAGCTTTCTTTTTATCCTCTCTCACAGTTTGCTGGTTCTTGATCATCTACCAGTAGGGGCGGCACTTCACGGACTTGGAGAAGTTTTTATTGCGCCTTGGGCTTTTAGGGAAAGAGCATGGGATCTTGTTGTTATTGCAGTTTTATTTTTCTTCTTTGATATCTGGGGACTTATAAACACTCCTTGGAATTAACTGATATTATTTATTTACTAATTCTGGGAAGATAATTATAAAAATGAATTCTTATTTTAATCAAATTTATAAAATAATTTTTCTTTTATTAATTACGAATAGTTCCAGTTTATATGCCCATAATTTATTTAATGGTGGTTGCAAAGAACATTGTGGGCAAAAAATTAAAGTAATAATTAATAAAAACAAATTAAAAAATATTGATTATCAAATAAATGTTGAAAGTAAAAATTCTTGTTTAAATAAATCACTTTGTAGAGGTTGACCTTTTGAGATCTTTTTAATTGTTTTATGAAGTTTTTTCTTAGATAATTATTATTAAACTACCATTTGCTTGATAATTTTTATTAGGAGGATTTATTTGATTTTTAATTAAAAAAATAAAAGTATAAATCAACGGTAGAAGTAATGATGAAGCAGCAACTAAAGCGATTATCTGGTTTAACCTAATATATGGTTTTTTTACGAGATCCTCTCCGCATAATCCACAAATCAAATTACCTTTTGAGGATTGTTTTTGAAATTGATATTTAGGATTGCAATATGGGCAATAATATCGAACCATTTTTAAATTTAATTGTTTTTATCATTATCTATAAAACTAGAGGAAAGTCATCTTATTAAAAAAAGAGGGCTGATTTAACCCTCTTTTATCTTTTACTTATATTTTTTACTGAAGTTATTAACGCACCTAAATCATGGATCCTTGTTGCTAACTTCTTTTAAGCTAATGCTCACCAAAATTAACTAATTGTCTTTAACTGGGGCAAAAACTCTAGAATTAAGCTTGTTTCTTAAAGGGCACCTAAACGTTGCAGAAGAAGGAAGCTTAGACATTAATAAAAAATAATTGGAGCAGTTAATTAAATTAGTTCGGTTTATTCCGAAATTTCAGGCAGGCTATCGATCATTTTGAAAGACCTCCTAGAACTCAACAATATAAAATTAGGAAAATATTTCTCTAAAGACAATCCGTTTTTATACGCATTGCTTTTTAATTAAAAATGTCCGAGAGTAGTAATCAATCGTTCTAATTTTTTTGAGATATTTTTAGTAAGTTTTGCTTATTTCTTTTGATATTTAATTCGTCTATCTTAATTTTAAATAATTGAGGAAATCTTTTATGAATCATTCGAAAGAAGTTAGTAAAAATGATAAATCAAATCCCATAGACGAATATTTTCAATGTCTCTCATATTGCGATATTCACCCAAAAGGGATAGATAATGACTGTGAGGTCATTTGTATGGAAAGACATTTAAAAGCAAATTATTGGTAGTTTGAATAATTTTTTATTTTCCTGCTTAAATTCCTTCAAAAAGAATTAGTACGAACTTTAAATTTCCAAACATTTACCACACCTTTTGCGTTAACTGCAGCTAGTGCACAATCATCAGGTCTCCACGAAAGTGCACCCACTAAATCGCCTGCGAATGCAGCCCCAACTGGGTCACCATTACCGTCTTTTTTTAAAAAACTTGCGACAACAGAACCATCTCTAGATCCGGAAGCTACAAGCATGCCTTTATTTGAAAAGGCTAGGCTAGAAATAGGTTCGGTATGGTGCCATAGTTCTCCCGGCATAGTTCCCTCGGGACCGTCACCTATAAAGCTCCACACTGTAATTCTTTCACTGCCACTAGTTGCCAGTAATTTTCCACTATCGTCAAAAGAAAGGTGACTAGGTTTTCCTGGGTATCCTGTCATTTCAGCATCCATTCCGGTTGATCTTCTCCAAAAATGAACTGAATTGTCTTGACTTCCGCAAGCGACTATATCTCCATCAGGACTTAACTCCATTGAGACTAATGATCCTTGCCACTCGAGCTTTTGATTCGTTTTATTATTTACTATGTCAAAGAATGTTACTCTCCCGTAGCAGGCTGTAGCTAGCTCATTATTATTTGACCATTTTATTGCACTCACTGTGCTTGGATGATCATCTGATTCCCATTTTTCTTCACCAGTTTCATTAAAAACATATACTTTTTTTGAAGAAGATGCTGCAAGAAATAAGCCATCATTTGACCACTTAAGATGCTCTACCCAAGCCTTGCCAAGATTAAGTGTTTTAATTACTTTACCTTCGTGGCAATTATATATTTGAATATTTCCATCTTGACCGGAAGTTGCAAAAATCTCTCCTTCTGGATGAATGGACATTGCTAATAGACCAGCAGAGTGTGTATTTTCTTTTTTCCAAATAATTTTCCCAGTATCTCCTTCAAAGGCAAAAATACCTCCTGCTACATCCCCAACAATGAATAACTTTCCTTTAATAGCCCAACCACAAACTATGGCATAATCATTAACTTCAGCTGTCCATCCCTCGTGGAACATACCTCTTGGGCTAAATGATTCTATATCAGGCATTTTTCAAAACCTTCTTGCATCTCTTTCTCGTCCAAATTCCTACCTATAAAAACAAGTTGGTTTCTACGAGGTTCGTTACCCCATTCTTTATCAGGTTGCGCTGTAAATAACATATGTACCCCTTGGAAAACAATTCTCTGTGGGTTCCCTGAGTAGCTAATGAAACCTTTGGTTCTAAATATATCCACCCCTTTTTCAGAAAGAAGTCTGCCCAACCAAGTATTAAGTTTTTCTGGATCAACATCTCCAAATCGTTCAATTGCAATTGATGTTACTTCATCATCGTGCTCGTGCTCGGCTTGCCAGAATCTTTCAATATTAAATGGAATCTCTTTTGAATTATTGTCTTCACTTTTAATGATTTTCATATTGAATTCTTCAGCAGTGTGCTGTGTATATAAACCTATCTTTGATCCCTTTTCGATATCTAATATGAATGATTTATTTCCTTTATCCTCCAATTTAAGGTTTATATGTTCTCCAAATGGAATGATATTCCCAGGTTCTAAGCTTTTAGCTTTTTCTGCATAAAGTCTTACGCAGGACTCAGCACCATCTTTAAGTTCTTCTTCACTCTCACCTTGATTAGCGAAAGCTACTAATGACATTTCTGGATCGGGACCTTCTTCTAGCATTAATTCATATTTACCTGCATCAAGGTCGTAAACACCTGTCCATTCAAAAGGATATTCTGGTTCAAGAAATGTTGGTCTGCGTTTAAGGATTTGATCGAGATCAAATGCACTTAGATTTAGGACTGTTTCGATGGGTACTAGGGCATTCTCGGCTCGAATGATTCGAGTCATTCGGTTCATATCTCTCAATCTTGATTCAAGAGTATCTAGAGCATCATCAGAAACTAAATCAGTTTTATTTAGGACAAGAACATCTGCAAACGCAACTTGTTCTGAACTTTCATCACTTCTTCCTAATTGCTGATCAATATGTGCAGCATCAACTAAAGTTACAATTCCATCAAGAGTAAATTCGGAACTAATTTCTTCATCCATGAAAAAAGTCTGAGCAACTGGCCCAGGATCTGCTAACCCTGTCGTTTCTACTAAAACATAGTCAAACTTATCTCTCCTTTTCATAAGGTTGCCAAGGACTCTTATTAGATCACCGCGAACAGTACAACAAATGCACCCATTTGACATCTCAAATACTTCTTCATCGGCATTAATTACGAGCCCTTGATCTATACCTACTTCACCGTATTCATTCTCAATTACAGCTATTCTTTTCCCGTGCTCTTCACTTAATATCCTATTAAGCAAAGTAGTCTTCCCTGATCCTAAGAATCCAGTGAGGATGGTTACGGGAACTTTATCTTTGATGCTCATTTACAGATTTTTACTAAATAAATAATAGTTTAATAATAGTAATAATAAGAAATGAAAACCGTTTTTACTAGAAAAATTTAATCTGAAAGTTTGTACCATTCAGACTCAAGATTGG
The DNA here is from genome assembly GCF_017696055.1 of Prochlorococcus marinus XMU1406. Taxonomy (NCBI): domain Bacteria; kingdom Bacillati; phylum Cyanobacteriota; class Cyanophyceae; order Synechococcales; family Prochlorococcaceae; genus Prochlorococcus; species Prochlorococcus marinus. The sequence goes on along the minus strand of NZ_JAAORG010000001.1, from coordinate 931,532 downwards.
AGCCAGATTCTTTATCACAACTTCCTCCTAATGAATCAACAATTGTGCAAGTGTTGTGAACAGCTACTGAAACCGTATTCCCGTCCATCATCAATCCATCAACGAATATTTGATTAGAAGCTAAAGGAACCGAACTTTGTCTACTTAAGTTTCTTAATAACTTAGATGCTGGAATTTGTTCAGGAAATATTGCCTGAACTTTCTCTTCATCTAACATTTTCAAAGTAGAACTTATGTTCTCTGGCCTTAAGCTTGAGGAGTCTCCAAGAAAGTCAAGTAAACTAATAGTTTCAAAACCAAAAGCATCACCGTAGTATTCCATTGCTTTGTGTTTAGAAACAATTACTCTGTTTTCCTCAGGAATAGAGCTTACTTGTTCGACGATCCAACTATCTAAGCCTTCTAAGAGTGAATCGGCTTTTTCAAATCTTTCATTAATTAATTTTCTGTCCCCTCTATTAAAAACTGAAATATCTTTCTTTAAACTTTTGCTTATAACATCTCCCATTTTTATGATGTTATGTGGATCATGCCATACATGTGGATCTAGACCTCCATGGTCATGATGGTGATGATGTCCCTCTCCTTCGTCTGGTACTTGTGCTATTGGCTCGACATCACTATTTAAAACGTCTTTAAAGAAGTGTTGAGTTGCTTCAAACTCAAAAGGCATGTGTTCAGTAAAAAATATATATTCACCATCTTCTTTGATATCCACATTAAAAACAGTGCTTTCTTTTCTTTGATCAAAGTTAAGAATAAAAGCTTTATTACTTGCGATCAAAGTACCATTATTTTTTCTGCTTATTGAGTCTTTAGATCCTAATAATTCTTTAGCTAAATCTTCAGATCCTTCTATATCATTAGACTTGAGAATTACCATCTTCATTGCAGGATCTGCATATTCTCCATCGACTTTTTCAAATGACCATTTGTATGAACCCTTAGAAAGTTGGAATTTACCTGCCCATTCGAAAGCACCCTCAGCATGATCATCATGTCCACCATGGTCTGAATGATCATCATGACCTCCATGATCAGAATGATCATCTACCTTAGCCGAATGTTCAGCATGATCATCATGTCCACCATGGTCTGAGTGGTCATCGTGACCTTCATGATCAGAATGATCATCTACGTCTATTGCACTAACACCTACAACAACAGTATTCTTTTTACTTTCCCAATTCCTCATACTTGGAGTCATTTCTTTGCCAAGAGTGAATACTTTGTCTGCGCTATTTAGTAATTGAGCTTGTCTTGGATTGATCTTTAAATCATGAACATCCTGTTTTCTATCTACTAGGCATGTAACTTCGTCAGATGGTAATGCAATTGATTTAACTAAATCACAAACTAGTGGTTCAACTGCAACGTATGACTTTCCTTTAGCCATGATATCCTGCCCAAAACCAGAAAATATAATCGTTCCAGCGATTACGGAATTTTTAATAATTGACTTTCTTGAACCTTTTTTATTTGATAAAAGTCTTTTAAAAATTGACATAAAAAGTTATTAAATACTTAAAAATGATAATCATTTTCATTGCGTCTGACAAGAAAAGGTATCAAATGTTATGAAAATAATACGCAGCTTGTATTATTGGTAAGCTTGTAAAGTGACTTTTTTCATGAAGATTAATTAATGGCTACTTTAGTCGCTGAAAATTTAACATATGCATACACAAAAAAAAGTAAGCCAGCTTTAAATAAGGTATCGGTTGAGATTAAACCTGGAACTTTAACAGCGTTAGTAGGTCCAAATGGTGCCGGTAAATCCACTCTTTTGAGGATATTGCAAGGACAAAATACTCCAGATAAAGGCGATATAAAAATTGACGGTGAAAATTTATATAGATCTAGAGCTTTAGTGGCACTTATGCCTCAAAGAAGTTCTATGAATTGGAAGTTTCCCATAACAGTTGAAAAATTGGTATCTCTTGGTCAAATAAAGTATTCAAAATCAAGAAGTAATAACCCTTTTCAAATCAAGGCTCTTCTAGAATATCCTAATTCTTGGATTAATAAATGTTGTGAATTAGAAGCGACAATGCAAAGAGTAGGAATTGCTAATTTGGCTAATAGAAGACTCGATTCTCTTTCAGGAGGACAGCAACAAAGAGCTCTATTAGCAAAAACTCTTATGTCTCCTGCAAAAATATTTCTTCTGGATGAACCTTGTGCGGCATTGGATCCCCCCGCAAAAGAGGACTTCCTGAAAATTGTTCGTCAACTCGCAGATGCGGGACTTTCTTTACTCGTAAGTAGCCATGATTGGGGCGAGTCTCTAAATAATTATGATCAAGTAATAGTTCTTGATAAAAGCGTTTTAGCAGTTGGTAGTCCTGATCATATAAAAGATAAATTAGATGCGATAAACATAAGCTCTATAAAGGAAAATAATTTCTGTGATTAGAAAATGTTCCTTCTTAATTTTGAGCTTGATAACAGTTTTGGCAAAGGCCGAAATATTCGAGTGTATGAAACAAAAGTTGAAACTTTCTTGGATTTTCTTTAGGGGCATGAATATTTTTAACAGGACAACCTTCCATTTTCGAAGTCTCTCCGCATTGAACGCAGGTCAAATGATGAATATCTCTGTCTACGGGAGTGTAAAGAACCTCTCCTGTTGGGAGATGTCTGGAACGAATTAATCCATGCTTTATCAAGATTTGCAGATTTCTATAAACAGTGGTCAACCCCATAGATTTGCCTTTTGTGATCAACTGCCTATGCAATTCTTGACCGCTCAATTCATCCTCGCATTTATTAAGTTCTTCGAGAAGTTGTTCTTGTCTTTTGGTAATGTCAGACTTAGTTACCATTGTTTCCAAAATCTTTTTTTGTCTCGTATTTTTGATCATACCGAATCTTTCGAATAATGTCTTTTATTAATAACAACTGGTGGTTGGTTCCATTAATAATAACTATATTTTCCGGGATCTTATGCCCAGCTATGGGAACTGTATTAATCACCCATAAGAGATTATTACAAGTTAATTTAATCTCTCATTGTGTTTTGCCTGGACTTGCTCTCGCATTAGCGCTTGGAATTCACCCCTCAATTGGTGGTGTTATAAGTGGTCTTCTGGGCTCAGTAATTGCGGAAAGTTTAACTAATAGAAAAAGTGAAAATTATGAAGCAGTTATGAATACTATTCTCGCTGGAATGCTTGGGTTTGGGGTCCTTATAATCCCTTTACTCGGAATAAGGATTGATTTGGAGGCAGTATTATTTGGCGATTTATTGACAGCAAATTTTGGAGATTTACTTAGAACAATAATTGCTTTTTTAGTATTTATATTTTTAATGACTTTTGGATATGAAAAGGTAGTTTATGTTGGATTAGATCCAGAAGGTGCATCCGCAAGTGGCATAAACGTTTCATTATTAAATCTTGCTTTGAGTTTTACAACGGCACTAGTAATTGTTAGTTCAATGTCAGCAGTGGGAGTAATTCTTGTAATTGCTCTTCTTTCTACGCCAACTTTGTTAGGGCTAAATAAGGCTCATAGTTTAAGAATTGCAATGATGAGGTCTTCATTTTTTGGATTATGTATCTCACTTCTTGGATTTATTCTCTCTATAGTCTTTAATCTTTCGCCTGGACCTGCAATTAGCGTTATTTGTGTTGCGTCCCTTTTAATTCCTAAGCTTCGCAAATAATTAAATCTTAAATGTCCAATCAGAGTTTAATGCTTGAGCTTCTGGATTGTTTTTTAAAGCTACTTCCATAGCTTCTTTTTTATTATTAGCTATAACAACTTCATCAAATTCCTTTCCATTTTTTTTGAGACTTACTTTGAAACGCATAAAAATTATTTAATTAATCAAAAGTTAACCACTAACCAACTAGATTTAAATACTTTTAAAAGTTAATTGATGAAATAGAAACTTTAGTTATTCTGAAGTTTTTCTACTACAGATTCTTTCTCAATCTTAGCTACATCCTGTAATCCATTAGCATCAAACCAAGGAGCGTTTTCCCAATTAAATCCTTCCCCAAAAGTATTATCGGGAGCAGCTACGTACCAGTGACATGACGAATCGGGAACATCTACAGCACATTTTGACCAGTCAGCTTCCCATTGTGGAACTTGTACCCACATTACAGATGCTAATAAAAAAGAAAAAATAAAATTCATAATTTATCGGTTAGCAAAATTTTGAAAGATTTTTTTCACATTCTTTCTTTCTTTTCTTCCAGTAATTTTCAAGTATTTGATATTTATGCTTATTTTTAAATTGACTTAAATGAATATTATTCTGATTAAGAACTGAAGTATTTTTGATTTTCATGACTCAAGCTGTCAATGTAGATCATATTTAAGACACTTTTTAGATTTTTTGAAGTGAATTTATACTTAATTTTTGTCTTACTTTTGTAAAGGTAAGTATTTTTCGGGATTATTTTCAATATAAGTAAGCGAATATTTGACAACACCTACTATTACTGAAAAAAGAGCAATTGTTGAAATAATAAAAATGATTTTTTTGTAAATGCTTTTCATTAATTTTTTATTTTTTTGATTATTTTTTTCATCAACGCCCAATTTTTCTGAAAGATTTAAATAATTAGTAATTTATACTGTAGCCTTTTAAATTCCCTACGGAGTAGATTGAACACATCAGAAACTCCTCACACACTTTTTTCTGATAACTTTAAAAGTACTCGACCTTGATGTTTGAGTACTTTTTGTATTTTTTGCCATGTGACAGTTAAGATAGAGGTCTATTAGATATTACATATTTTGAATTTAGGTGTGATATTAGGATTGTGTGTAGGAGGAATTGATTTATTTCAGTGGAAACAAGGAAACACTTGATATAAATCAATTTTAAAAAGATCTCTCTTTGAGGGATCTTTTTTTTTGGGGATTATTAGAAGTACATATTAGATTCTGAATATAAAAAACAAATATGCTTTCTTACAAAATAATTAGGTCTTCATTACAAATTAGTAATTTAATTCGTTAGATTATGAATCGTTAAATTCTTCTGTTAATGCAAATACTTTTTTTAGCAATTTTAATTTGTTCAAGCTTTATATTCCCTTCTTCATCATTTGCCTCACATATAGAACTAAAACCTTGTGTAGAAATTGCTCATTGTGTACGAGAAGAATGGGAGGTAAATAATCTTGAGAAACCTTTTGAAGAGATTAAATCATTTATAGAAAACACTCCAAGAACTGAGATTGTAGAAATTGATGGCGATTATCTTCATGCAGAGGCAACCAGTAAATGGATGAAGTATGTAGACGACTTAGAAGTATCCTTTTTACCTGAATCAAACATCTTATCAATAAGATCAGAATCAAGAGTTGGAGAAAGTGATTTGGGAGTGAATCAAAAAAGAGTTGATTTACTAAAATCCAAAATGTTTTAAGATAAAAAGTTAAAAAAATAATTTGTTTTTATTGTTTTTTGTATAACTTTTCTTTTTTTTAAAAAAATCAGCAGATAAAAAAGTGATAATTATCATCATGCCTTGATAATGGCAAATTTATTAGATTTTCTCCAAAAAGATGATCATAAATTTTATATATTTATTATTATTTAGTTTTGTTTTTTTCTGGTTTTATAAAAACATTAAAAAAAATGGACTTAAATGGATAATCAAAGGTCTTTTTCAAATTGGAATATTAGTATTATTCATTGGAGGGTTTTTCAAAATATTTTTCACCTTACCCCCTAATTTATTTATAAAAATATTTTTTCTTATTATTTATGCATGGTGCACTGTTGGAATAAATGTAAATTTCATGATCCCTTTGATTAGTTTGATTGACCAAAAAATAGTGAAAAAATTAGACTAAAATATGACTTAATTCTTATTGCAAAAATAAATCTATTAACTTTATCTGCAATATAAAAATTTAAAAGATTTATTTTTTTCCTTTTGAAAGTCTTTTTCTTGTATACCTAGTCTTTAATGCCAAGTCTGTAATTATATATATTCCAAATAAAAGAATGATTATTCCAATAAAGTATTTCATTATATTTTTGTAATTACTATGTTTGAGATTTATTCATGATGCCAAATAATTTTAATATCTATTTCTTGAGATAAATTTCTTGTAACTGGACATTCTTTGGAAGCTTTTTTCAAAAAATCAATAGTTTCATTAGAAGTGCTCTCTGGTATAAAAATATCTATTATTAGTTCTTTTATCTTCCTTTCGCTATTTTGTGTCATTATTTTTTCAATATTTAAATATATACCTTCCAAATCAAATCCTTTCGATTTGGCTTTAATTGCCATGATGGTTAGCAGGCAAGTACCTAGAGATGTTGCTAATAAATCAGTTGGGGAAAAACTTTCACCTTTACCGCAGTGATCTAAAGGTGCATCAGTTCTAATAAGACTTCCAGATTGTAGATGAATAGCCTCACAGTTTAAATTTCCTAAATAAGAACATTTAACTTTAGTCATTTTAAAAAAATTAAATTAGGAAAATATTATTAATAAAAAATCATGGAACATAACAAGATTATTGATGAGAAATTTTTATTTGCATATTAATGGAGTATTAAGGAAATTCATCATTCAAGTTTTGAAATCAGTTTTTATATCCATATTCCTCTAAGCAATACTCAATTAATTCAATTGATTTATTAAGAGTTCTTTTATTTTTATTTTCTAGATCGAAACATTCATTTAAAACACGTATAGATTCATTTAAAAATGATTCTTCTTTATTTTTTATATCTTTAACTTGATTTATATAAATTAATTTTTTAATCCCAATTAGGGAAAATATGATTATTGATATTGTAAAAATTGCTATTTTGAATTTATTCATACAATTAGTTATTACAAATATTTTAATTTATTTAATATCTCAAAACTTTACATAGCTTATAGAACTAAGTAATTACATATGTAGCTGCTGTTATTGCTATGGCAGTAATTGAAATGAAGATGTATGGAACAACCTTTAAAGGTATATATAGATTATTTTTAGACATAACTAGAACCTTTATACAAATAATTACATTCCCTTTAAACTTTATAAGTCTTCAAATATACAAATTAATTTTCTTTGCATAAATTCAATCCTTTTAAAGATTAACAAATTTATATTCATTGAATTTTCATTAAATAAAGTATCTCTAAATCTTGTCTTGAGTCCGATATTTTTCTTTTTAAAAAGATTAATTCTTCTTGGCTCATTTTTGATTCTTTTATCATCAATTCTGCTTGTTCAATAGCATGTTCTATATTTCTAATTTTAATTTCTCTTATTGAGGGATCATCTTTACATGCTTTTTTAGTATTTGCATCTAACATGTGTACGAAAAAAATCGCCTTGAATATAATCTAAATTAAAACTTCATTATGCTACAACCGCAAATTTAATTAAAATAAATTATTATCAAAATAGGAACTTTAACCTTAGCTAACCCTCTCTTCTATTGATCGAGTGGGTTTTTTTATGGTGTAATATACTCCTAGCATTTACTATTAATTTGGAAGATTCAAAACTTAATCCTGAGGAAAATAATTCAATCGAATCGTCCCCCAATTTGAATGAGGACAATAAAGATCTTAATGAGGGGAATAAAAAAGAAGAAAATGTTAAGGCATTTACAGAATTTCTAGAGAAAGCAAGTAATCAAGATTCTTCAGAAGAAAAAGTAAAACTTGATTCTGAGCAACAAAAACTAAAAATTGACAAATCACTTTTTAAAAGATTTCTTAATAATGGATTTGATGGCATTTCAACTAATCCAAACTATAAAATGTTGGCATTATTAATAGTCCTTTTAATTAATCTGTCTCTATTTTTTGTAATTGGCAATATGGGTAAAGCGTTTTTAAGAAATGCAGGAATTATGGGTTAAAAATTATTTATTTCTTTTTGGATATTCATCTTTACAATTTTGATTCTTCAAATGAAACTGTGATATTTTCTTGTCAAATTAATATTTAAATAAAATTTGGATAATAAAGAGCCAGAAAATCCAGTAGTTTATCTTTCTAATTTAGTTAAGAAATTAGATGTAAAAAACAGAAATGGCTTAGTAGCCTTAGCAATAGTAAACCTTTTAGTGATTCTTTTATTTAAATTTTATTTGAAAGGATCTGGATTATTATCTTGAATTTAATTACTGGTAGTATTTTAAGTGTTTTAATTAATCATTAGAGATTGAATTTGAATTCAACAAGGAGATTGAAGGCCTTATATAAATAAAAATAGACCCATACATATCCTGCATAATTCTCATTTCATCGTCTAAATATACAATTGAAACCTGGCAATTTGGCGATTCTTTATTCCAAGGTAACTTATTCCATACCTCTTTAACTGGATACCATCTATCCATAAGTAATTTACTAAATAATGGAATCTTATTAAGTCCATCAACTTTGGAAACTTTTGTCTTTTGTAAGTTCATATCAAGTAAATTATTTCTTAAAACTAAATCACTTGCTAGGGTTATTACTCTTCCACCAAAAGTAGGCAATAGTTTGAACCAACCTAAGATAGGAATAGTTGTAAGCCCAAATATTGTAGTGTCAAAAGTAGATATAAATTCTTTTTTTTCAAAATCAATCTTTTGAGCAATTCTCCCAATAGTTGATATGCCAAAGGATCCTACTTGCAACTGATGTAATTTAAAAAAAAGATTACTTTTAAATTCATCATTTAAGGCCTTTTCAATAGCAAGGAAGAAAGGAGAACTTCGAAATAATTCAACATTAGAAAAAATTAATTCCCACTCTCCAGACAATAATTTTTCTGATATTTCAAAACTAAAGTCTTTAAGAGCATCAATCAATTCATCCATTTCATTAGCTTTTTCCTCATACATAGGAGAAATTAATTTATTTAATCTTTGCCCTCTATCTGTAACAGCAGCTATTTTAAATATATTTGACTTTATCTCTCCAATTTCTTTCATAACTCCAATACAAGAAATACTAATTAATCTTAGGAATTTAATTTGATGTTGATGGCAATTTTAATAATGCTGGTAATAAAATCAATTAATATTCTCCCCACCTTTTACCAATATCAAAACCCCATTCAGTGGTTAATTTAATTACTTCATCATGATTCTTGCATTTTGAAAGGGATAACTTTTTACTAGGATTATTTTTTATTAGCTCAGCAATTTGATTAAGTTGCTCTATTTTTTTTAGAAAATTACTAAGATCTTTTTCTGACATTTATCTAGGAAGTAAATTTTTGATCATAAGTAAATATGTAATAAAGAACCCAGGCAACACCAATAATAAGAATTGCAATCATTATATTTACTGACCAAACTACTTCTATCATGTAATTTTTGTATATATTTTTAATATATCCAAAATTTAAATTAATTTAACCGTTAATAATTTAAATCTAGAACAATACACTACTACTACTAGGTATATAGAATAGTCATAAATAGTTTAAAAATTATGGGAGAAGCTAAGAGAAGGGAAGATTTAGGCTTACCACCTAGAGAAAAGAAAAAGGAAAAACAAACATCGAAAAATCAACTAAACAAAATTTTAAATAAATATCCTTATTTACCTTTCATTTTAGGTTTTTCATTATTAGCGATATTAATTATCGATTTAGTTAATTACTACAAATAGATATATAAAAAGGGGATACTTTTAGCAGAAGAGAAGATTATCTTCGCAATTGCGAAATTATTTTTCCATAATAAAAATAAAACTCATGAAACCGATTAACACCTCATGCGCCTTAATTTTAGGGGTACTAACTTTGTTTTCAATATCTAATGCAAATGCAGGTGGCTGCAGTTCTCATACTGAGAAGAAAGCAGAAATTGAATGCTTGTCTGATGATAAAAAATGTATAGAAGCGAAAGAAAAAGAATCACTATACAAAGTTGAGGCCTAAATGTTTGATAATCTCGGAACTGCTCTAGTACAGGCATTAGGCTTCTTTGCTGTTTTTGGTTTTTTTGTATATCAAACTTTATTTGCAGATAGCAAACCAAAAAAATCAAAATTAAATCCTAAAAAAACAAAGATTTCCGACAAAAAAGAATCAATTAAAAAAGAACCTAAAAAAAGCTTATTTAACAGAAAATCTAAACCTGTTGAAGAGAATTTAACAGTCCAAAAAAAGGGATTATTTGGGAGAAAAAAAGAAGTTATTAAAGAAGAGATTAAACCAAAGAAAAAAGGTTGGTTTAAATAGGTAAAGGTACTTAAACTCTTTTTTGATATCTTTTATACAAAAACTTTTTTTAGTAATTTTATAATTTATAGACAATAATATCCAAAATGAACCATAGAGAAATCACAAAAAAATATAGCGAGTTACTTAACAAGGCTGAGTTTGCTACTGGCCGTAAGGAAGTTGTAGGTCTTTTAAAAAAAGCTGCCAAATTGAAATCTCAGATTGAAATCAATTATTAGATCTTAAAATTAGTTTAATTCTAAATGTAAAAAATTTTTTTAAATAAGTTTTTACATGAGATAATCTGCATAAGTTATTTTTCTTATGAATAAAAAAGGTTATACAACCGAAAGCGGTGGTAGACAAAATGGTTTTGCAATTGAACCAGAAATTAACCCCATATCAGAAGGCGAATCAAAGAAATCCATATTTTTATTTATTGGAATATTATTACCTTTTCTAATAGGCGGTTTTTATTATTTAAGGACTCTGAATATATTCTGATATTTTATAAGCCATTTTTAGCAATATATTCTTCTGAGCTAACTATATCTTGCATTAAGCTCTCTGATGAAGGATTAAATCCATTTTGCTCTAAAAAAGATTTAACCTTTTCAAATTTTTGCTGAATTTTCTTTGTATATGGAGTTGTCATCAAATAATCATCTTTTTCTGTTGAATAGTTCATTTGATTAACGGATTAATTTTACAATTAAATTTTGCAAAATATACTATTGCTAGTGAAGTTATAAATATTACATAAATAATTTAATAGTAATAAATACTTATAAGTTGTTTGTGTGAGGTCGATATTGGTTGATTTTTTTTAAAGAGTACTTATAGTAACTAGTTCAATTAAATCTCTGGACTGCAGATATTTTTGAAATACTTCAGAATAAAATGCTTTTTTAGCAGCAAATTTTGATTCGAATTCAATTACTAATCCAAGCTGCCCTCCATCCCATTCATTTGAGGTTGATTCTTGTATTAAATCTCTTTTTACTATTACTCCTCCCACAGATTTAATCCAAGGCAATACTGTCCTTATATATTCCAGAAATAAATCAGCATTTGGAATTGAAATTTTCTTAAGCCAATAGCTCTTTGTCATCAAATCAACATATTCTGGGTAGAATATAGCACATGGAGGTAAGTATTTATCCTTAGCTATATACTCCAGCGTTTATTAAATGGAAACCGAAAATGATTTATTAAATTTACTTCTTAATTCTCAAAATTCAGAGAGTATACGTTATGTTGCCGAACAACTTGAAATTGATCATAATTTTTCCTTTAGCAAAGATAGAAATGATTTGCAGGGTGTTTGGGAGCTAAGGTGGAGTAGTTCTAATAGTCCTTTTTTAAAATAGTCTCCTTTTATTGATAACCTTCAAATTCTTGATCCCTTAAATTTAAATGGTCTTAATTTACTTAAACCTAGAGGAATAAAATCAATTATTGGTACTGGCATTTTAATAAGACTTAATTACATAAATGAAAAAAAAATTGGGGTCAAATTTACACATGCTGGTGTTATAGGTCCTAAATTTGGAAAAAAAAATATAAAGGCTATGAAAGAAATAAATTATGAACAATTAGGGTGGTTAGAGATAACTTATTTAAGCAATAAGCTTAGAATCTGTAGAGGTGATAAAGGAACTTTATTTGTTTTAAGAAAAATAAATTCACCAACTTTATTCAAGAATTTCAAGGAATTTATTAAAATCTATTAAAAATAGAAATTAATTCTTTATCCAAATAGACTTTAATACGAAATAAATTGGTAAATATTTAAATGATTCTTTAGGTATTTCATAACTTAAGAATTTAAGTGCTTCTTCTAACCAGTAACCAATATCAAATCCTAAAAGAATTTTTTCTACAACAAACCAAAATTCTTTATCAAATATAATTCTGAAGTTTAAGTAAACATATTCCCAATGAAAGGTATTCCAATATTGGGTTAAAAATGAGGATAAAATAAGCCATAGTGATATAAAAAGAAAACTTTTAAGAAATTTATAAAATTTTTTCATATACCAGCAACTTTCTTATTTAATTTCAAATATCCCTTATTATTATTGGGATCAAATATTATTTCCATTAAATATATTCAAAAAGATATAAAAATATTGAGAAAATAGTAAATTTTCGTGGCATTAATAATCTATTCTTCTTTTTTTAGATTCTGTGCCTTTAGATTTTTATTCTTAAGAAAAAATCCTAAAAACAGAAAAGCAGAATATATTAGTAAACTTATGCCAAAAATTAAAACTATCTTTGAAATATCCATAAATGATTTTTTTTATAAATTACAGCATTTTTTGCAAAGTTTTATCTATGGTAATGATTTTTCACTAATCACGATAACGAGCTTCAATTATTAAGCTAATAATATTATTTAAATCATATGCAAGTAGCTTTTGCCTGGAGCCTTTGTCTATCAGTTGGTGTTGTATTATTATCAATTATTCCATTAACTATAGGGAGAATTAAAGCGGGATATTCTGTTGAAAATATGTCTGCTCCAAGGGCTTTATTCGATGAATTACCTTCTTTTGGAAAAAGAGCAGTTTGGTGTCATCAAAATTGTTGGGAAAGTATTTCCCTACATGCACCAGGATGTCTTCTTTGTTTGATTAGTTTAACTGACTCTAATATTGCAATAATTGCAGCATTGATTCATCCTATTTTTCGTTTTTTATATATTGGTGCATATATATTTAATATCCCCACAGCTAGAGGTTTAATGTGGGCCTCAGGAATTTTTACAACACTTTTGCTTTACAAAGAGGGCTTAACTCGATTGATATAAACTTTTTAAACAATAAACTTTTCTAAATCTTTTAATTGATATTCATTGATTAGTTCCACTTTATTTGATTTTGCTAGTTGGTGAGCAGACTTTGTGAAGCCAGATTTTGAGACTATTATTGCATGTGTACCTTTCCAAAATAATTTACCAGCTGAAATTTCCTGAACTGCTTTATTTCCAATGGCTTTTTCATGATCTTTGCATTGTATACATATTCTCAAATCATTTATTGACGCAATTAAGTCAACCCCTTGATCTCCTGTAATAGGGGTTTCTTTTACTTCCCAGCCATTTTGTTTGAGAATTTCCATACAATGATTTTCAAATCTAATACCTTTTTTGTAGTTTCCATTTTTTTTACTTGAGTAGTTTTTTTCTATTAGGTTTAAGCATGATTTCTCAATTTGACTTGCTATGAAAACAAACCAATCTTCAGTCTCGAGCTTTCTAATAGATCCAATTATCTCATCATCAATAGTAGGATTTTCATTACAATAGGATCTCCACTTTTCGAAAAATAATTCAGTATTTCCAAATTCTTTTAAAATTACTTTTTCATAGAAGTATGGTATACCCACTTTAAATCGCTTAGATCCATTAAATATATTTTTCTCAATGGCTTTTTCATCAAGAGGTGGATTGCCAATCCATTTTTTATAATCCTCGTTACCGTAAGCATCTATTTCCCTTAATCTGATCCTCTCCTCTAATAAATTGTATTTGTTCTCGTCAATTAATTTATTAATTGTTTGAATAAAGAAATTGGAATTTAAGGCATTATTTAATTTTAACTTTTTCTTCTTAATTTGATAATCTCTTACAATTATAAAAATTAAAAAAATGATAAAAATAATTAAAATAAAAAAATTTTTCATTAAAGATTTTTATTTTCTATCTAAAAAGTTTTTGTTTTTCTAATAACAAAATTATTTTTTGTTATTACTGAAGATTCATTTACTTCAAACCCATTAATTGCTGATATTTCTCCTTTTATGCCTTCTAATGTTAATTGCTCGATAATTCCTTTTATTACTTCATCCTCGACCAATTTTCTATCAATTCTTTCAGGTGTAATATCTGTAAGCCATTTTGAGGTCTTTTTTTTTACAACCTCTGTAGGGTTAGTTATTTTTAAGTAGATAGCCATTTTTTTAGTCATTCAGTTGAATTATAAGCATTAAATCTTCTTAACTTTGATTATTGTCATTACTTTCCCACTCAAGAAATTGAAAAACGAAAATTGCAAAGATAGAGAAAAATACTATAAACAACCCTAACCATCCTATAAATTTGTGCTCTGTAAAAAGATTTGTAAGCATTGATTTTTCTTGATATCTTGATTCCATTTCATATTGATAAGAATCAATAACTTGAAATATATTCATAATTAATAATTTAATAAATCTTTCAATTAAAAGATAATAATTTCAACCGTTTAATTTAATAAATGCTTCCGATAGGAAATCTGGTCTTTTTCTTATTATAGAAAAATTTCGTTTATTTATTAAGACTAAATTGACTTCAGCAATCGTTAAGATTTCTTTTCTATTATTAAGAAATTTTGAAATTACATTAATCCGTGGACTTTTTTCAATATTGAATTCGCTTTCTATTGTTATTTTTTCACCAAGTAATAAAGGTGATTTATATTTTATTGAAGTATTGATTAAAGGTAAATCATAGCCTTTTTTAATAAGTTCAAAATAACTTGTACCTACTTCTAAAAGTGCATTTATTCGACTTTCTTCAAGCCAATTAAAATAAGTGCCGTGCCACATTACTCCTGCATGGTCGGCATGTTGAGGTAAAACAATTTTTTCTATTTTCCAAACTGGTTTTGAGTTCATTTTTTATTTAAAAATTATTTTTATTCAATGAAAAAAAATTATTTTGATATTCTAGATTAATATTGTTTATTAATAACATAAGAATCACTAAAACTTAAATTATAAATTTATGTTTAATCGTAATACTAGAAGTAGAAAAATGAAGAAGATTTTTCAATGGGAAGAATATTTAAATTGGAAAAATATGTCAAAAGAACAGAAATTAAATTTCAAGAGGGCATGTTTATTCCCATTTCTCGTATATATAGTTTATGTTTTTCTTAATCAGTATTCCTTAGCAATTCTTTTATTATTAGGCCTTTATTTTTTAATTAGATTCAAAAATAGAAATAAGTTGGGAAGATGAATACTTTTTACTTTGATTTATTTAGAATTGTTTTAAAAAAGTGCATTTTTTCTAAATAACTTTATTGGCATATGACAATAGTATTAGATAAATTTTTTTTATGAAAAAAATTATTTTGTTTTTATGTGTATTAGTTTTTTCAATATTTTCTAATACGAATAATTTATTAGCAAAAGAAATTGGAAATAACATTAAAGATAATATTTCTAATGAACTTGAAGAGATTAAGCCTGATAAAAATAAAAAAAATAATATTTCTAATTCTTCTGCAGAAGATATATTTGGAGATGAACAAACCTTTCCATTTGTTGCAGGTTTAGGAAAAAATGCAGCCCATTGATTTCAAAGTTCCTGATAATTTAGATAGAGATTTTTTTTCATAAAAATGAAAGGTCTTAGGGTCCTAGAGCTTTCTGAAGCAATTAATGTTGATATCTCTGATTTATTAGCTGTTTGTGCGATTCTAAAAATAAAAGCCACATCTAGATTAAGCATGCTTTCATTTGAAGAATGTAAAAAGATAACTGATTACTATGAAAATAAAAATTAGATTTTTTTATATAAATTATTTTATTATTTAATCTCTTTAATCATTGATACTAAGGTTGAATGAATTTCTTCTTCAGATATTTTATTTTTAAAGTTGATAATTGCTGACTGGCCATCGTAATTGATTTTTAAATAACTATTATTAATTTCTTCCATATAAGCATTCTCAAAGCTTGATATCTTTCCATAATGAATAAGATATTTGTGAACTGAATCTATGTGATCATTGTTCATATGATCACAAACTCTTTTACTTGTCTCTTTACTAATTATTTTCATTAAAAGAATTGATTTGTTTTACGCTAATGTATTTTTTTCATTATTTATAGTTTTAATCATTTTATTTATTAATTTTTTAACTTCATTTTTATCTACAGCTCTAACTAAGTTATTTCTCAAATTTGATGCTCCTTTAAAGTCTTTACATGTCCATGAGATATGTTTCCTGGCAATAAGCAAGCCGTGATCTCCTTTTTCTTTTATTAATTCATCAAGATGCTCAATAATTAAATATAGTTTTTCTTCAGTGGTTGGTTCTTTAAAGTTTTTATTTTTTCTAATGGCATAATCTATTTCTCCTATTTTCCATGGTGATCCTAAAATCCCTCGTCCAATCATTACACCATCAGCATTTGTTTTTTTTAAACAATTAAGAGCGTCATCTGGATTTTTGATATCTCCGTTAGCAATTACTGGGATTTCTAACAACTTTTTAAGTCTCCCGATCATTTCCCAATCTGACTTGCCTGAAAAACCCTGCTTTCTAGTTCTTCCATGAAGTGTGATCATTGTTGCTCCCGTATCCTGAAGCTTTAATAGGAAATCCTCTATATTTTCTTCTTTACTATCCCATCCGAGTCGTGTTTTTACAGTAACTGGAATTTTGACAGCTTTTACGACATTTTCGACTAATTCCATAGCAAGTTTTCGGTCTTTAATTAAGGCACTGCCTCCACCTTTCTTGGCAATTTTTTTTACTGGACATCCCATATTTATATCAATTAAGAAAGCTCCAGAGTCCTCAGCTTGTTTCGCGGCTTCAGAAACAGCATATGGCCTATTATCAAATATTTGTACTCCAATTGGACCTTCTTCTAAATCTATTTGATTGATTTTTTGTGTTCCAAATCCTTTTTTAAGACTTGTGGCATTTATCATTTCTGTAAAAAGTAAAGAGTTTGGAGCCCATTTACGTACAAGTCGCCTAAAAATTTTATCTGTAACTCCTGCTAAAGGTGATAGCATGACCTTACTCGTAATTATCCTGTTAACTCCCCTTCCTCTTAGTTTTATATTTGAAGACATATAATTTTTAATTTATTTAACCTTTCTTTATTATAAATTCAGATATGGAGTTGATTTTATGTTTTCTATTTATTTCTTAATTTATAAGAAGTGCTTTTACTTAAAAAGCCTAATTGATTACTTTTTTTGCTAGTTTAGATTGAGTCTAAATTTAAAAAGGGAAATTTTTTCTTGTTTATATTAATATCTTTTTTTCTTCCAATAATTATTTTTATTGCACCAATAAATGTAAAAGCTATACAAGGTAATCTAGATTTATCTAGTGCTCAAACTTCTGTAGGCAAAAGATTTGCTAAGGTTTTTTGTGAGGCTAAGATGGAAGGATTAGATTCTGATTTTGCTAGTGAATATGCTTTGAATAATACATATTTAAAATTTGTAGCATTTCCAGACGATGACGAATATTTGGATAATTTATGGAATTTCACCCACAATAATATATTAGATAATTGTGGTGAATTTGTAGATATAAATGATCTAAATGACCTAGAGATATTTTTTAAAGAAGAAGGTTTAATTGCATCAAATAGGGAACTCTATTTACCAACTTTTGAGAATAAATAGATTAAATTTTTAGCATGTACTAAAATATAAATAGAATATGAAATTTTATGAAACTATTAGGTTTAAATTCACCTGAAATATTCATAATTTTAGTAATTTTGCTTTCAATTTTAGGTCCAAAAAGAATTGAAAAAGGTTTATTATTATTAAAAAATTTATTAAAATTCCTCTTAAGTAAAGATGAAGATCAAACCTTAGCAAGTTCAAAATTAAAATCAGAGGAACCAGAAGCAAGTGAAATTAAAGAACAAATAGTAGAGGTAGAAGCAAAATCAGAGGAACCAGAAGCAAGTGAAATTAAAGAACAAATAGTAGAGGCAGAAGCAAAATCAGAGGAACCAGAAGCAAGTGAAATTAAAGAACAAATAGTAGAGGTAGAAGCAAAATCAGAGGAATCAGAAGCAAGTGAAATTAAAGAACAAATAGTAGAGGTAGAAGCAAAATCAGAGGAATCAGAAGCAAGTGAAGTTAAAGAAGAAACAATAGAGCCAGAGGTAAAATCAGAGGAACCAGAAGCAAGTGAAGTTAAAGAAGAAACAATAGAGCCAGAGGTAAAATCAATAAAATCTAAAAAGAGAACTGTTAAAGATGAAATAATAGACGTAGAAGTTGATTCTGATAATAATAAATAAGATTTTAAATTTAATTAGGGAAATCTATAAAAAGGCTTGAATCCTAAAAATAGGATATTTTCTAGAATAATTTGGTTATTTTTTTAATTTAATATATAGGGTCTTTATTTTTAATATTTTTATTTGAATTATAAGAAGATTGTTATGAATCTAAAGCTACTTCTATAGCTGCTATTAAGTTTTCGTCAAACGGTTTAACACCTGGTTTGAATCTTGCAATTACTTTACTATCTTTTCCTATCAGAAACTTCTCGAAATTCCATTCAACATCTCCTTCAGGTTCAACTTTGTTAAGGGTTGTGTATGGTTCTGTGGTGTTGCCTTTGGCATGAACTTTTTCGTAGATTTCAAACTTAACTCCATATTTTGTTGTGCAAAAATCTTTTATTTCTGAAAGAGAGTCGGGTTCTTGTTTTCCGAAATCATTACAAGGGAATGCAAGTATTCTTAATCCTTTGCTTGAATATAAATCATGTAGCTTTTGAAGATCCTCATACTGAGCAGTATTTCCGCAATAACTAGCTACATTAACAACTAAGATTACTTCCCCTGAATATTCACCTAGTTTTATGGATGATCCGTCTGCTGAAAGAACAGTAGTATTTTGTACGTCAACTTGCATGTCTAAAAAAAATCACCCTTTGAAGATAACATTGTATATACTTTATTGTGTTTAATTTATATGATGGTTTTGGTTATTTCTTTTATAAGTTTTAATTTTTCATTTATTTAATCCTTTATAATTAATATTATTAATTAGTTTAAATTTGGACCCTTTAGACCCACTCACTGAAATTATTAATTCCGGTCAAGGTTTTTCACCTGCAATTGCTTTAGAAAGAATTATTTGGGCAATGATTGGATTCTTTTTTTTAGGAGCAATCTCAAGATCAATAACTAATAGCATACGAAGTCAAAATTGGTTTGGTAGAAATTTTTTATTTAGTTATTCTAAAGATAAAAAAATTACAGATGATACATCTTCACAACCTTCTGGTGATGAAGAATAAGTCTTATATATATGAAAGAATCAATTTTTTGTAAAAAGAGAATTTTATTGCTTGGTAGTGGCGAGCTTGGAAAAGAATTAGTAATAGAATCCAAAAGATTAGGATTAGAAGTTATTGCAATTGATCGATATGAAAAAGCACCTGCAATGCAAGTTGCTGATTTTTCTAAAGTAATTGATATGGGAGACAAAAATATTTTAAAAAATGTTATAAAAGAATTTAAGCCTGACTATGTTGTCCCAGAAATAGAGGCACTTTCAATTGAGGCCTTAAAAGAACTAGAGGTTGAAGGATTCAATATTGTTCCCAACGCCAGAACTGTAGAAATTACAATGAATAGAGATAAAATTAGAGACTTAGCTTCAAGAGATTTAAAAATAAAAACTGCAAAGTTTGATTATATTTTTGAATTTGATGATTTAGAAAAAAAAGCAGATGAAATTGGATTCCCACTTTTACTTAAGCCTTTAATGAGCTCTTCAGGAAAGGGTCAGAGTTTTGTTGAAACAAAAAATGATTTACAAAATGCTTGGAAACAAGCACAAGCAAATTCAAGAGGGAAGGTTAATGGTGTAATTATTGAAGAATTTATTAATTTTGATTTTGAATTTACTCTTCTAACTGTAAGAAAAGAAAATGGTGAAAATATTTTTTGTTTACCTATTGGACATCTTCAATCTAATGGAGACTATCAATGTAGTTGGCAACCTATAGAGATCAACGAGTCCTTAATTATTGAAGCTAAGAGAATGACAAGTAGAATATTAAATAACCTTAATGGAGCTGGATTATATGGAGTAGAGTTTTTTATAAAAGGAAGTGAGATTATATTTTCAGAATTATCTCCCAGACCACACGACACTGGTATGGTTACATTAGTTAGTCAAAATATTAATGAATTTGAATTACATTTAAGGGCTTTTTTAAATTTACCAATACCGCATATAGATTTAATAGAACCCTCTGCATCCAGAGTTATACTTTCTAACCAAGAGTATCTAAATCCTATTTATGAGGGTCTTAATGAAGCATTAGAATTTGAAAAGACTAAAGTGCTCATATTTGGCAAACCAGTTTCTAGAAAAGGTAGAAGAATGGGTGTTGTTCTCTCCTCAAATTCTGACATTAATTTGGCTAGAAAAAATGCAGATGAAGCTGCTCGTAAAATAAAAGTCAGTAATAAATATTAAATAAAAATAACGAAAAAAATACTTATTTCCTTTGTTTTTGTTCTATGTCTCTCAGGGTATTATTTGATTATGTTCTCTATTTCACAATGATAGAAAATTATAAAGGTTGGGATATAACTCTAAATTGGGGTAATAAAGATTATCTCGAGAGGGATACTACTAAAAGTAATTTTTTTAATCAAAAGGAAAAATGGATTGGTGTTCACTTAAATGGTGAAAAAATCTATGGTTCTTCTCTAAAAGAAATTAGGCATATTATTGATTATCCTAGTTTGCATGCAAAGTAGGTTAATAGATTTTTTAATTATCCTGATTATTTTCATTATCTTCAATTAGTTCATTAGCAAGTTTTCTTAAATCTCCCTTAATGGAGACCCATGTAAAAGCTACTATAAAAATTGAAGCAGATATTGCAACAGTGATTTTTTCGATAGGGGACATTCCAAGTGCAATAGCAAACATTTCAAACCAAATACTAATCTTTTATTATATTGAATTTTTTTAAATAGTTAGAATCAAATTCTTTTTTGCAATGATATTTAATTATTCAAAATATAATAAATAATATTTAAATTATTTATTGTTTCTGATTTCAATTTTATTCAGTAAGATTAAATTATGGAAAAAAAAAAGTGCCCTCAATGTAAAAATTTAATTTTAAAAACTTCCCCAACATGTTTATATTGTGGCAGACCTAATAAATTTATAACTAAGGAATACGTAAACAAAAAGTGGAATAAAGATAATAAAAATGTATTTGATTATATTTTTATTAATAAGTATCTTGTATTTATTTTATTTTTAATATTTACTATAGTTATTATTATATTTAGTTAAATATTATTAATTAATCACTCTATTATTGCATCTAATACTTCTTTAGTATTTGTTGATAGTTTATTATTTTTAATCTGCTTTATTGTTTCTATCATATTACTTTTGTAAGGTTCTGAATAGTAATTGTATCTACTAAATACTTTCACAAAACGTGAAATTACGATTGGATTTAATTTATCAAAGTTAATTATCTTTTTTGCAATATATTTATAACCTGAACCATCAGTTGCATGAAAAGTACTATTTCTTGTTACGAAAGTATTTAATATAGCTCTTAAAGTGTTTGGTGATTTTGAGTCAAAAAACTTATTTTCAAATAATTTTTCAATGCTGTTTGTTGTTTTATCAATTTCTATAGATGCGTTGAATGAGAACCAACTATCCAAAACGACACTATTATTTTTCCATTTATTGAAGAATATATTTGAAATAATTTTTCTTTCAGGACAATCAACCCTACTGAAAGAATTCAATGCAGCTTTTGCTAGCGTCATAGAATTACTATCGACATAATTAATTATTTTGCATTTAATTTCCGCATCATCACTGTGCAAGAGTAGTTTCCAAATAGTTTCTATTAGTTTTCTTTCATTTTTACCTTCTGGCCAAACTTTATCTAGATTTTTCTCTATTTCTTGGAGCTTAAAATATAATTCTTCTTTTAATTTGGTACCGAATAAATGATTTAATTCGTCAATAGTTTTATATATTTTTAAAGGGTCTATATTTTCCATCTCTGATTCAATTTCAGCAAACGTCGGAATGCTTAGTAATTCTGATAAAAGAGATAAATTAATATCTTTATTGTTTATGAATGATATTAAGGTACTTATTAATTTATTTTCAATTTTATGATCTGGTTTTTTATCTAATCTGCATAAAATGATTTTTTTATAAAATACTTTTACAGTATTAGATAGTGTAAAAAAATCTTTTTCATATTTTAAGATTAAAAAATTTTCATCCAAAGTAGTGTCTGATTCCCACTCTACTGGTGAAGAGAATTCGCGAAAATAAGTTACTAAAGGGATTTGGAGGTGAGATCTTACATTCCTAAAAATAAATTTTTGTTTTTTTGTTTTTAAAACAACTGTTTTTTCTATTATTTTATTTTCACCGCAAAATATAGCCAGATTTATAGGAATTATTAGAGGTAAATCATTATATGGGTTCTTCTTTATTGAATTACTTTGAGAGGCTTGAATGGTAAGTTTTTCGTCTGTTTTATCCCAGATTCTCTTGAATTTAAGTTTTGGTGTGCCATTTTGCTTGTACCAGAATTTAAATTCATTAGGATCGATTTCTTTATTATGCTCTAAAATTTTATCGACAAATTGGTCTATTGTTGCAGCCTTTCCATCATATGTTGAGATGTAATTACTAAATCCTTTATAGAAATCTTCATCTTTTACAAGCTTATTAAGCATCCTAATTATTTCTGCCCCCTTTTCGTATATCGTGGTCGTATAGAAATTGTCTATTTCTTGATATTTTTCTGGCATTACAGGATGAGATGTTGGACCTGAATCCTCTCTAAATTGATTTCTTCTTAGAAATTTTGCGTCCTCAAGCCTCTTGATTTCATGATTATGAAGGTCTGAAGTGAATTGTTGATCTCTGAATACTGTTAAACCCTCTTTTAGAGATAATTGAAACCAATCCCTACAAGTTACTCTATTACCTGTCCAATTATGGAAGTATTCATGTGCAATCACCCCTTCTATTCTCTCTAATTCTTCATCAGTTGTTGTTTCAGAATTAGCGAGTATTAGTTTTGAGTTGAAAATATTGAGACTTTTATTTTCCATGGCTCCCATATTAAAGTGCCTTACTGCAACTATATTGAACAATGACAAATCGTATTCAAGGTTATATTTATCCTCGTCCCATCTCATGGATTTCTTTAAGGAACTTATTGCATGTTGAACATATTTTTCATCGCCATATTCAACATAAATATTTATTTTTACTTTTTTATTCGATTTTGTTATGAAATTGTCTTTTACACAATTAAGTTTCCCTGCTACTAATGCAAATAGATATGAGGGTTTCGGGTATGGATCTTCCCAAATTATTTCATGTCGGTTATTTGTAAGATTATTTTCTTTTACGACGTTACCATTTGAAAGTAAGACAGGATAATCATTCTTATCTGCCTCAATTCTAACGGTGTATTTGCTAAGAATATCTGGCCTATCAGAGTGAAAACTTATCCTTCTAAATCCCTCTGCCTCGCATTGCGTAGTTATAATTCCATTGCTTTCATACATTCCTAAAAGGGATGTATTTTCCTTCGGTTTAATTATTCCTTCTATTTTTAGTAAAAAATTATCTTTATTTATATTTTTAATTTTTAATTTATTTTTTTGCTGTTTGTAGTATTTCTCTTCTAGTAGTAAGTCATCTATAAATATTTTATTTATTAATATATCCGTACCATCAAGAATAAGATTTCTGGTATTCTTATTTTTTTTCACCAATTTTAGTTTTGTCGTAACATTAACAGCCTTTTTCTTAATTACGAAGTTCAAAAAAATCTCTGGAATTTCATAATCAAAAACTTTGTAATCTTCAAGTTTTACATATCTTGAAATACTTTTTTGGTTTTTTGGTTTGTTCATCTTTACAAAGAAGTTAAGAAGTTAATTAATCTATAAAAATTATTTTGAAATTATAAGTTTGAGCTATTGTTTTCTGCTTCACAAAAATGTGTTTTAATTTCCCCAGAAGGAAGTAGCTCGTATAAAGAAGGATTATCAGTATCTGCCGATCCATCCTTATTAAATTGGTACCTCCAGTCCCATTTTTTATCTGTAAAGGAAACATAATCTTTTTTTAAAGAGTATGGAAGCATAAGCTTTTTTTTATTCCAATTAATATTTATAAATGCTCCTGGCCTTAACTCAGATATCTTTTCTACTATGGAAAAGTCACCATTAATATTATTTCTCATAACAAGATTAAGCTTTGAATTTTCACATAAATAGCTACTATTTAAAGCTAATAAGAGTATTGAGGTAAAAAAAAATGAATGAATTTTTTGAACTCCTTTTATGATAGATTTAGTTTCAAGTTAAATGACTAAATAAAAGATCTTTTTGGATCATTTTAAATCATAATAGATTGCATACTCTTTAGATCTACAAGATTACAATTTAATTCCTCTTCATAATCCTGAACTGAAATAAATTTATTTAAAAAGCCTGAATATTTTGCATCACCGCCCACGGTACTTGAAAGTATATATTTTGGATTGAATTTGTTAATCAATTTAGGTATTACATCAGCACCTTTTACAAAAGAACCAACTAGAGGTAATTCTAAATTTTTCGTAGGAGTAATAACTGCATCAAGATTTTGTTTGTTTAAATTTTCATCAAGATATCCATGGGGCTCTATATAAAACCCATTCTCTTGATCGTCTTTGATAATATATCCGTTTTCTATTTGTGGTACTGGAGCCCCAGCAGAAGCTTCAAAACTTAAATTAAATTGAGTAGTCTTTTCAGTTGGCTTAAGCATTTTAATTGAACTAAAACCAATTTTTTCTAATGTTTCAACAGCACTTTTAGGGCAAATTATAGGAATATCCTTTCTGAACATTTCTAATGTTGGAACATGACAGTGGTCAGGTAATCCTTGGGTTAATAAAATAATATCTATTTTTTTATCTATTGAGATTTCTTCTTCTAATGATCCTTTAAAAAACCACTCCCCTGGAGGAAATATTAAATCTCCTTTGAGCCAAGGATCAATAATTAAATTGGTTTTTATAAATTTTATAAGCCAACCATTTGAACCAAGGTAGGTCGCTTCAAAAGTCATTATCAATTAATTGTTTTACTAGACTATAGGGTAATTTTGGCTTTATCGAGAAGATACTAATCTAGATTAGTTTGCTTCATTTAAGATTTGAAATGACTTTCTTTTTAGATTAAATATTAAAACTTGTTTATCTTTATAACTAATTTTAAATTTTTCTTTTTCTAGCATTTTTATTGGTACTAGAGCTAGTCCTCCTGTGCCTGAAAATATGATTGGCATGGTGATATTTTTAGTCCCATTCATTTTTTGTAAGTCAATAGCTTGAGAAATTATTTTTCTGGCCTTGTCGAATCCGTAGTCTTCTATTAATTCAGGCCATAAAAAGTTTACTGATTCATATTTCGAAAACTCAATTTGTACTGTTTTCATTAAAAAATTATATATATGTAGTGATTAATTAATAACGATATAAACTTAATTACTATTTTTAAACCTATCCATGACTAGTTGCAACATATCTACTACATCACCATCAGTTAAATTTAAATCCTTCTTTAAATCATTGCAAGTTAAATTCATTTCAAGTGCCGCTTCAGCCATATGATTAACTTTTTGGTTATCACCGCCTAATGAAATAAAGGGATTAAAATTTTCTATCATTTAATACTAGTTGTTACCACCTAGTTCTAGCTAAGAAATAAAAAATTATCATTTATTGATACAGAAGCTTATAAATATGTTATTTAATATTTAGAAAGTTTTTATTTTTAAACGAGAGCTATTGATATACCTTTTGATATTAATGCTAATCTTCTGGCTCTAACTAGTAAAGGAAATATCAAATTTGTTCTTTTATTTGATTTAAACACTCTAGAAAGTAACAAAAGTAAACTACTGGAGGGATTATTTATCTGCTTGCAAATAGTATTAATTGCATCTGCCCCATGAAAGATATCTTCATCCTTTAGGAGAATAGCTCCTTTATCAAGGTCATAACCTTTGTCTAAGAGGGATTTAATTAGAGTTAAATTTTTACGGCCATCAAGAATTTTAATATTAGTTATCTTGCTTTTGATTTCTAAGAGCTCAGCAAAATGATTGCAGAATGGGCATTCTCCATCATAAATAAAGGTATAGTTGAAAGTCATTAGAAAAAAACAGTTTTAGTGGCCTTAAAGTGCGCCAACAAAATAGTAATACATCGATAATAAAACAAATAATAAAAATTTTGTGGATTTCTAATAAAGGGATAGATAAAAGAATCTAATAATTACGAAGAAATGTCTCAATATAGGTATATTTTTCATAAAAATCTGTATGCTTACTCGGAGATATTATGTTTTAAAATCATGAATTTATTAGCTTCTTTTGCTTTAGGTGGTTTCAATCCATGGGCAGCAGGCTTTGGAATTGGTTCTTTAGTCCTTTTTGGTCTTGTTGGTCTTGTGGCGGGTCCAAACCTAAAGAATTTTGACCCTGATGCATAAACCATCAAATTAAATATAGATTTTTAAAAGACTCATTTGAGTCTTTTTTTATGCGGTTTTTAAAATTTATTTTTAGAATCAATTTAAATTCTAT
The DNA here is from genome assembly GCF_017696055.1 of Prochlorococcus marinus XMU1406. NCBI lineage: Bacteria > Bacillati > Cyanobacteriota > Cyanophyceae > Synechococcales > Prochlorococcaceae > Prochlorococcus > Prochlorococcus marinus. The sequence continues at coordinate 904,940 of NZ_JAAORG010000001.1, read as the reverse complement.
ATTTTGATAAGGAAATGTTGTTAAATCCTTTTTATCCATTTACTTTTTTGAAAATCTCTTCTCTTAAAGCCACGATTGTTTTTTTATCAATACTTTTAATTAAATCAAATTTGCTTAGATTAAAAGGGGGACTAATAGGTGGACTTTTTGCATTGATACTCATATCTGGGATTCTTGCCTCTAGTACCATAACTATAGGATCTTTAGTTTATGCTTATCGATTAAAGAAGAAATCTAATTCTGATGATGATCAAATGCAGGATCTAGAGACTGTTAATGTTTAAGATATTTTGGGAATTAAATCCAATTGGATAACCTAAAAAGGAGTTCCAGGCACAAAATGCAAGACCAAAAATCCAAAACCGGCAGCAAAAACTATTGATACTGCGATGATAAGAAGGCCCGATGCCATCCCCCCTTCATTAAACGCCATTTAGCTAGTTATTTTTAAATTAATAATAGAACATATTTGTTCTTAGGTAATAGTTCTAATTACTCATATATCATCCAAATTTATTATTAATGGTGAATAAAAGTAAAAAGATGGATGTTAATGAGATGATAAAACCAAATATTATTAATGGTTTAGATTTGACGTTTTCTTCTTTCTTAAGCTTACTTTTTGGAGAAGAAAAATTTCTATCTTTTTTTTTATAAATAAGATTGGAAAAAGGATTAATCACGATAAATTTTAGATTTAAGCTAATTACCCTAAAGTTTCGAACAGATTTTTATGGTAATCAACAACATTTTGACAACTTATTACAGGTGTAAATTCCATATGTATGCCAAATTTGGCTCTCCATGGAGCAAAATGCTCAAAAATTTCTTTATCACTCTGTGCCTTACATAAACAAACTACTCTACCCTCTCCTGGAGCATGAACTCTAAATAACATCTCAAATTTGTCTGTTTTATCTGATTTTGCAATTTCACCGTTTTCCCAAGCTTCTACAAATAATTGATAAGCTTTAACTTGATTCTCAATATCTGGGAATTGGCAGTCAGCAAGAAATAATTGCATTTTAGTATTATTAAGGTTTAACTTATTATCCCTCAAATACTTATTTATTAATGGGACTGTTTGAATTTGAAGATCAGAATAAGAATATTATTTTAAATAAAGTGAGAAGAGAGAGTCTCAAGGAATTTCCCAATATCTTTTTTATATAAACTATCTGTGATTTTTAAAGAGAATAATTCATAATCATTTATATCTTTTTTTTTATCAAAATTAATATTTCCCTTTAATGAAATATTTTTCATGATTTTATTGATCACTATTTAAAATTTAAACAAATTTAAGTAAAAGACAAATTTCTTTACATTATGTTTTTTATGAGAGAAATTTCTAAGGCTAATAGATAATAATTAATTTATTTAATTTAAGAGTTAATTAATTTTCCTAGGATATATAAAAAAGAATTAGTTAAAGAAAAAATTACAGTTAATAGAGATGCAATAACGGGTAATAAATTGAACCACAATTGCGAAGTTGTCATTTTTGAATCAATAGGCAGAAAATTGGTTCTTTTTTTAATTCTTATTTGTAACCAAAAAATAGATAATGGATAAATAATTCGTGAGAAAGTAATTATCATTGAAGGCAAAATACCTTGGTTTGAATAAAGTATAAATCCCGAAAAAAAGTATAACGCCCAAACTAGAACCCTTTGAATCAGAATTAATCCCTTGCTTTTGCCAGACATTTATTAATTAATTAGTTTTTATAATTTTAGTCATTTTATATCTTTCAAAAAAAATGTTATTTATAATAACTTTTTCTTTACGTATAAGTTTCCATTCATTTTTAAGAAATAATTCATAACTTATTAAGCTCGCTTCAGTATAAAGAGAATCTAAACCTTCTTTCTTAGCTTCATCTTCTAATTTATAAAGTAACTTAGAGCCGCAACCTTTTCTTTGGAATTTACCTTTACAGTAAAATAACGCAATTCTATCGGTGGGATATCTTATAGCAAAAGCAATAATAATTCCTTGTTTACTTATAAGCCAACCTTTTCCTTTAATTATTGATTTATCAAAATTTGGGTTATCCCAGGCTTGGCTTGACCAGGCTCTTTTTTGTTCTTGACTATAAATTTTTTCATCTAAAGATTGAATTGAATCAAAATAAACCTTCTTTAATTCCAGTTGATCTTTAATGGTAATTTGTCTTAAATTCATATACAAATCTTTTATTTAATATGCCTAGTAAAAATATAGTCGCAATTGGGGGAGGTGGGTTTGGACGTTCATTAGGCTCTCTTGAAATTGAAAAATATATAGTTTCTTTAAGTAATAAAAAAAGATCTAAAATTTGCTTTATTCCAACAGCATCTGGCGATAGTAGTTTGTACAAACTAAATTTTTATAGAGCGTTTTCTAAACTTGATTGTATAACAAGCCATATTGATTTCTTCTCTAGAACAGAAAACTTAGAAGAGAAAGTTTTAACTCAAGACATCATTTATGTTGGCGGAGGAAATACAAAAAGTATGTTAGCTGTTTGGAAAGAATGGAATTTACATAAAATTTTGCGAAATGCTTATGAAAAAGGAATTGTAATGAGTGGTGTAAGTGCTGGGGCTATTTGTTGGTTTGATAAAGGAATAACTGATTCTTATGCTAAACAATTAGCCATAATTGATTGCTTAGGCATAGTTGAAGGTATTGCCTGCCCGCATTTCGATGAAGAGAAAGAGAGGGAACCTTACGTTAATGATATTATTCAGAGGAAAATTATTGAATCTTGTATATGTATTGAGGGCAATTGCGCCTTGCATATAAAAAATGATTTTGATTATTCCTCAATTGATTTTGGTAATGGTAGAAACTGTTTTAGAGTCACTAGGGAAAATAATATTATAAAGAAAGAAATTCTTTGAAAAAAATTTTTTTTATTATTTTTTAGATTTCATCATTTTTCGAGATAGAAGTAAATTCAATCCCTTTGTATTTCACGAAAGATGCAGTCCATACTTCTTTTGAGAGATTGCCAAGGTATTTTAGAAACTGATGTGTATCTCCGTCTCTTATCCATTCAGATTTAATGAAAGGAAGCTCTTTCTGCATTCTTTTAGGATGCATATGAACCAGGAGCAAACCTTTTTCTTCAGAAGCCCTTTTTAAAGCCCCTTCATCACTTCTTTGAAACACTCTCATTAGAAGATTTAAAATTACCTCTTCTCCAAGTTTCTTGAAATTTTCTGTTTCCTCTAAATTATCTTTAATTTCTTTACCTCCAAGAGGCATTGCTCTAACTAAGTTTTGCTCTATTAAAGCTATTGCTATTAGATAATCCTGGCTAGCCATATTCTAAAATAATACTTTTTTGATATTCTAACCTCTCGAGTTCATGAAAATCTTTCATAGATTAAATATCTACGATAAGAAGAAAGGAAATAATTTATTTATTATTTCCTATACAATTGATTCATTGTTTTTTATTTATATTAATAAGTAAAATTTAAGTTATTTGTTATGAGGTTTTTTTTGTTCCTATTTTTAGGGATTTTTGCAGGTCTTTATTTATCATGGCCAGGTTTATTAATACCAGAAAATTGGAAATGTTTTAATGAAATTATTGCAAAATCTGCAGAAGATAAAATTTCTTTTAAAGCGGCATTGGAGATTTCCCCCAGTTATTTGCTAAAGGGTAAGAATAAAAAAACGTCTTCAAAAATAAGAATCGTAGCAGATGCGTGTTTTCGTTAATATGTTACCGGATGAAATTTTAATACAAAATAATGAACAATAATATAAGATTTGAATTGTCATTTAAAAATATTTCTCATTTAGAAAATAAACTTAATTTCTGCAAGTTAAATAATATAAAAAATATCAATATTCCATGCAAAGGACTGATAAAGAAGGATTTATTTAATTCAACTATTAAATATATATCTAAACAATATAATGAATTTAATGTGACCTATCACTATAGCCTTTATCATCAATATTCAAAAAGTAAAGAAAAATCATATCAGGTTTTTTTAGATTTTGTTAAAAATGCGCACATTAATAGAAATTATGAAATTCTACTTGTGTCGGGATCAAATAAGAAAGAAAACTTTGACTCAGTTGATGTATTAGCTTATTTAAAAAAAGAAAAAAATTTAAAAGTTAAATTAGGTATAGCTTACAATCCATACTTGAAAAAATATTATAATGTTTCTTCAGAAAGAGAAAGGTTCGAAAGAAAAATTTCGACTGGATTAATAAATTCAATTTGGCTTCAATATGGCACAGATATTAAAGTTCTTCAGAATGAGGTGAATTATCTCAAGAAGATAGCAAAAGATCAAAAATTGAATTTATTTGGAAGTTTATTTATTCCTTCTAAACAATTTATAGCGCGGTTTAAATTTCGTCCTTGGAAAGAGGTATACATATCAGAAAAGTGTTTATATGGCTTAGATAATTTTTTTGATTTCACAAGTGATTTAGTTAGTTTTTATAAAAATCATAATATTACTCCTTTAATTGAATCTGATTTTTCAACATCAGAAAAACTTGATTCTGTTTATAGTTTTTTAGAAAATGAAAGATAATTTCTGTCAATATTAAACCTATGAAAAGTGATTTTACCTATGACTTATTAATAATAGGTGGCGGTATTTCTGCGTGTGTTTTCGCTTCTAAGTATCTGAAAAATAATATTACAAAAAAAGTTGCATTAATTGAAATTGGTCGTGGACTTGGAGGGAGATCAAGTACAAGAATAAGCAAAAGATATAAAGGATGGGAACTAAACCATGGTTCTCCAAATTTTAATATTTCTAACAGTAAAAATAATCTTCTATTAAAAAATTATATTGATGAATTATTGGAAAATAAATGTATAAAAATTGACGATTCAGAAATATTTTTTTTAAATGAAAATTCTAATTTAGAATCCACAAAAAAATCTGAATTTTCTTGCGGAGTTAATTATCTAT